>JBGPVQ010000095.1:0-8700 GCA_041491785.1 Gemmatimonadota bacterium
CGTCCGAAGACCGCCGATTCGAAGTCGTTGCCCGCCATCCGAGCCACGTCGCTCCAGCCCCCCAGCGCCGCCGGATCGAGCAGCAACGCGCCTCGCGCGCCGGCCGATTCCCGCGCCGCGTCCACCCATCGATACGCCTCTACGGTGCGGACCGGCGCCGGGGGAGTCAGCAGCAGGATCGGCGCTGCGGGAAGCGCCGGGAGCGCCAGCATTCGTTCGCCGTGGCCCCAAGCCACGGCCAACGGCGCGTCGCTCAAGCAGAACGGCACGTCGGCCCCCAGGCGGGCGGCCAGATGCAGCAGCTCGGCACGGGGCAGCGGTCTTCCGGCCAGCTCGTTGACCGCCGAGAGCGCCGCTCCGGCGTCGGTGGAGCCGCCTCCCAGCCCCGCCCCGATCGGTATCCGCTTCTGCAGGGTGAGGTGCACCCCGAAGGCGCGTTGCGAAACCTCGAGGACCGCCCGCGCCGCGCGAAACGCGAGGTTTTCCTCCACGGGGCCGGTATCCGCCCCGCTCACCTCGAGGGTTATGCCTGGCGCATCGGCCCGTTGCGCCGTCAGGGTATCGGCCAGCTCGATCCGGCAGAACAAGGTTTCGATGGAGTGGTAGCCGCCGGTTTCCCGGCCCAACACGCGCAGGAAGAGATTGATCTTGGCGCGCGCCTCGCGGGTGGCGGCGCCGGTCACCGGCGTGCCTCGGTGGCATCGCGGACGTGGAGTCCGGTTCGCGCCAGGGACCAGAGGCCGAGAAGCACAATGGGCAAGAAGGTGGTGATGTGGTAGGTGATGCCGTACGCCACGCCCAGCTCCTTGGGCACGCCGAACAGTCCGAGGGATGCGGCGACCACCACTTCGAACACGCCGAAGTACCCCGGTGTCGAGGGCGCGGCAACGCCGAACGCCAGGAGACTCTGCACCAGGAGGGCGCCGGCGAAGTCGACGCGGATGCCGAAGGCGGCGAACGCCACGTAGAACGACGCCGAGCCGACGAGCCAGAGTACGGCCGACCAGAGAACCGCGGTCACCAGTCGGAGCGGTGAGCGGAGCGCGCCGAATCCCTGCCGTACTCCTTCGACCACCGACACGATGCGGTCCGCGAGTACGGGAAAGGGGACAATCGTCCGGACGACCCGCTCCGCGGGTCGCGGGAAGAGCACCACGAAAAGCGCGCCCGCGAAAATCACTGCGCACGCGATTCCCGCCTTGAAGGCGAGGGCGTCGAGGCGGGCGCCGGCAATCACGGTGTCGGCGGGGAGCCCGGCCCGAACGAGCGCCACGCCGAGGATGCCCAGGAGGGTGAGGGCGTCGAGGGCGCGCTCCACGGCAATCGACGAGAGCGCGGCGGTGAGCGGAACGCCGCCGAGCCGGCTGGCCGCGTAGGAGCGGAGCAGCTCGCCGAGGCGGAAGGGGAGGGTGTTGTTCGCCATGAAGCCCATGGCGGTGGCGTGCCAGCGCGCACTCCAGGAGAGCGGTGCGCCGCTCTCGGTGCGGAGGAGGGCATTCCAGCGGATCGCCCGGATGGGGAAGGTCAGCGTGGCGATCAGTACGGCCTCGGCAAGCGGGAGCGGGCGCGCCTCCCGCAGATGGGCGTACACCTCCCGGAAGGAGGTGTTCCGGAGCACCCAATAGAGCAGGCCCAGCGATATCGCGACGCCGAGGATCGCCGTGACCCAGCGGCGCGAACGGCGCGGCGCCGCGCCGTCAGTGGTCGTCGTCAAGTGCCAGCGGGACGAGGTCGAGGAGCTCGGCGAGAAGTGGCTCCACGCCCGTGACATTGCGGCGGGCCCGGAGCGCCGCGTCGAGCTCCCGCCGGACCAGATCGGCGCGCTCCAGCGCGCGCCGGCCGCGATACAGCAGCGCCTGGATCGGCACCGCCTCCGGCTCGGGGGCAAGCGACTCGATGGGTACGACCGTGGGGGGCGCGGCCCGCTCTGGGTGGGTCAGTCGGAAATACGTGGCGAAGGTTTGCTCGAACGGCGAGTACCCCGGCGCGGCGCTCGCCACGGGATCGAAGAACAGCGTCTCGATCGGCACCACGCCCGCGTCCGATTCGGGTGCGAGCTGCTCGATCGGCACGACCGGTGGGCCCTCCGGCGCGTCGACCCGGCCGATTCGATCCAGATCGCCGCAAAGCGGTGCGAGCTCGGTCCGGAGCCCGGCGACGACTTCGGCTCGCGAGGCGGCGCCGATTATTTCGACGGCACGCAGCAGAAGACCGAGGATCTCGTCCGCCGACTGAACGGCCCGGCCGGTCATGATCTCGCGATCGATCCGGGAGAGAAAGTTCCCGGTGGCCTCCCGGACCTCGCGACTCAAAATGAGACCCCGGAGCGTCAATGCCAGGGTGTGGAGCTGGAGCGCGCGGGCGGAGCGGCTGCCGCCGCCACGGAGCTGTTCTGCAGTCTGGCGCAGGCGGTCCGAGAGGCCGGCCAATTCAATGGCCACCCCGCTGGAAACCGTCGGGGTGACCGGCGGGGTCCCCCGGCTCACCACCGGGTCGCGATCGCCCTGGACGAACAACGCTTCGATCGGTACGACGTCGTCGATGCGAGCGAAGGCATCTCGCAGGACGTCCACCGCCTGGCCGATCTCGTAGGAGTCGTGTTGGGGAATTCCCAGCTCGGCGATGTCCCGCGCCATGCGGGACAGGGCCCCGGCGGCGGTTCGGAAGGCGTAGCCGGCGGCGCGGGGCCAGGCGCCGCCCCGCCCCTCCACCGCGAGGGTGAGATCGAGGGCCTCCAGAAACTCCGGGAGGGGAGAGAGCCCGGGGAGGGCACCGAGCCCGCGGAGCGGCTGCAGGCGTTGGAGCACCGGCTTGGCGCTCTCCGGGCCGGGGCGGCGCTCGACCGCCTCGGCCACCTGCTCCAGTGTCGCGGCGACGGCGGCGGCCTCCCGCGCCACATAGGCACGAACCCCCGGGGAGAGACCGGTGGCGCCCGCCGCGGTGCCACCGACGCTTCGGCGGCCGACGCTGCCGACCAGCCCGTCGAGTTGTTGCGCGAGCAGCTCGCAGCGCCGGAGATCGGGCTCGGACCAGTCGCGCACCCGCCGAAGTAGGCCCTTGCATTGCTCCAGGGCGTCGGCCAGTCGCTCGGCCAGGGCCGGGGTCCACGCCAGGGATCCCTCGCGGACGGCCTTGGCCGCGTTCTCGATGGCGGCAGCCGCAATCGCGTACCCCGGGGGGCCCGCCATGAGCGCCGCGCCCCGCAGCGCGCGGGCGTACCGCACCAGGTCTTCTCCGCTGGGGGCGCCGGTGCCGGCGGCCAGCAGGCTCAGGCGCTCCAAATACTCGCCGGCCTCGAGGGCAAAGAATTCACGGCGGCCGACGGGAGCGCTCACGGCACCTCGGGACGGAGGAAGGGGGACGGTCGAACGGAGGGAAGTGTAGGGTCGCGGTCGGGGGCGGTCAACGCGGGAGGCGAGCCGCATCGACGAGACGGCGCATCGTCCGAACCGCCTCGGTCATGCCGGTCATGACCGCGCGACTCACGATGCTGTGACCGATGTTGAGCTCCTCGATTTCCGGGATGGCGGCCACCGGCCCGACGTTCAGATAGGTCAGGCCGTGCCCGGCGTGGACCGCGAGGCCGAGGCGCTTTCCGTGGGCGGCCGCGTCGGCCAGCTGGTCCAGCGCCGCGGGGCCGGTCCGCCAGTAGTGGGAGTACCGCCCGGTGTGCAGCTCGACGGCGGGAACCCCGAGGTCGCGGGCCGCCTCGATCGCGGCGCGGTCGGGATCGATGAAGAGAGAAATGCGAATGCCCGCGCCGTTGAGCCGGGCGATGGTCTCGGTGAGCCGGCGGTCCTTCCGTGACAGATCGAGCCCACCTTCGGTGGTGACCTCTTCGCGGCGCTCCGGAACCAGGGTGGCCTGGTAGGGCTTGAGCCGGCACACCGCGGCCACCACCTCGGGAGCAGTCGCGAGCTCGGCGTTGAGCAGCGTGCTCACGGCACGGGCCAGCGCCTCCAGGTCGGCGTCCTGGATGTGGCGCCGGTCCTCGCGCAGGTGGGCGGTGATTCCGTCGGCGCCCGCCGCCTCGGCCAAGCGCGCGGCCTCGGTGGGATCGGGTTCATCGGTTCGCCGGGCCTGGCGGACGGTCGCCACGTGGTCCACGTTCACGTACAAGCGCATCGGGTCTCGTTGCTCCCGGGGTAGGCGTCCAGTTAGTTTCGCACGAACCGGCGATCCTGTTAAGGGAGGGCCTTTCGATGCGAAGCACGGTGGTTCTTGCGGCGGCGCTTCTGGCCGCCTGTGGCGGCAGCGGCGCTCCCGCCGCGCGTTCGACGCCGGTGGCTTCCTCCTCCGAGGCCCTCAGGGCGTTCATGCAGGCCGCCGCCGACAGCAACCTGACGAGGATGGCCCAGCTCTGGGGCACCTCGCGCGGCTCGGCGATTGAGACGGGCAGCCCCTCGGACTACGAGAAGCGGCTGATCGTCATGCAGAGCTACCTCCGCGGGGACAGCGCCCACGTCGTCTCCGACACCCCGGTGACCGGCGATGCGAACCGTCGACACCTCGCCATCGCGCTCTACCGGCAGGGCTGCGCCAAGCAGATTCCCGCCACGATGGTCCGGACCAAGGCCGGAGGCTGGGTGGTGAACTCGGTCGACCTCACCAGCGCCGGCAATCCGGCTCGGCCGTGCGAGCCGGGCGGCGGCGGGTCGGCAGACCGCTGAGGGAACCCGGCGCGGGATTCCGGCGTTCTAACACACCGGTCATTCGGTGAGCTCGAGCAGGATACCGGCGGTAGACTGGGGATGCACGAAGGCAATCCGGCGGCCCCCCGCTCCGACGCGAGGCGTTTCGTCGACGAGAAGGTACCCGGCGTGGCGGCAGGCGGCGAGCGCCGCGTCGAGGTCGGGAACCCGGTAGCAGATGTGATGGATTCCGGGGCCGCGCCGAGCCAGAAATTTCGCGACCGGGCTCGCGGGATCCAGCGGGGAGAGCAACTCCACCTCGCTCTCGCCGAAGGGCAGGGAGACGATCGCGGCACCATCCGCGGTCTCGGACCGGTGCGGCTCGAGGCCCAGGATGTCGCGGTAGAAGCCGAGCGCCGCTTCGATGTCCGGCACGGCGACGCCCACGTGGGCGATCCGGGGCTGGTCGGGCATGGAGAACAAGGTAACAGGAGCAGAGGATCAACATGAGCACGAACCCGAACATCACCCACCTCGACGACGCGTCGTTCGCGGGCGCGGTGGAACAGGGGAAGGGGCTGGTCCTGGTGGATTTCTGGGCGGAGTGGTGCGGGCCCTGCCGCGCGATCGCCCCGATCCTCGAGCAGCTGGCCACGTCATACGCGGGTCGGGTCCGAATTACCAAGCTCGACGTGGATGCGAATCAGCGCACCGGGATGCGGTTCAACGTGCGCTCGATTCCGACCCTGCTCTTCTTCAAGGACGGGAAGCACGTCGACACCATCGTCGGCCTCACGCAGAAGTCCGCCCTCGAAGCGCGCATCGAGAAGCACCTCGCCGCGTGATGCGGTGCGCGGCGGCACGCTCTACGTCGTCGCGACGCCCCTAGGCCACCTCGGCGACCTCACGGCGCGGGCGGCGGAATCGCTCCGTACCGTGCCGGTCGTCGCGGCGGAAGACACCCGTCGCACCCGAATCCTGTTGAACCATCTCGATGCGCGCCCTCGCCTCTTGGGCTACCACGCACATTCGGGCCCCGGCGCCACGGCTGCGATCCTTGCAGCGCTCGGGGCCGGCCAGGACGTCGCCCTGGTGACCGACGCCGGTACCCCGGGCATCAGCGATCCCGGCGCCGCGCTCGTCGCCGAAGTGCGAGGCGCCGGTTTCCCGGTCGTCCCTCTGCCGGGACCTTCCGCGGTGGCCACCGCGCTTTCCGCCGCGGGGTTCCCCGCCGACCGGTTCGTATTTCTGGGGTTCCTCCCCCGCAAGGGGCCGGAGCGGGCGCGGCTGCTGGAGCGGATCTCGCGGGAGGAATGGACGACCGTGGTGTTCGAGGCCCCGGGAAGGATCGGTGATCTGCTGGCGGCCCTCGCCGCGGCTTGTGGCGCCGAGCGACGCGCGGTGGTGGCCCGGGAATTGACCAAGCTGCACGAGGAGCTTCGCGCCGGTTCGCTGGGAGAGCTGGCCGCGGTGTACGCCGGCGACGAGAAGGCGGTTCGCGGGGAATGCACCGTCGTTATCGCAGGCGCTCCGGCCAAGGCCGAGGCGAAGGCGGGCGACGCCGACGCGGCGGCAGATCGGTTGCTCGACGCGGGGATTTCCCCGAAGGTGGTCGCCAGCCTGCTCACCGATCTTTTCGGCCTGGCCAGAAACGAGGCCTACCGGTTGACGACCGAGCGGAAGAACCGATGAGGGGGCTCGGGTTGGCGGTCGCGGCGGGAGTGTTCCTGCCGATGGTGCTCTCCTCGCAGACTCCGCTCACCGTCGGCCGGCTCCACTACGACGGCGGGGGGGATTGGTACGCCAATCCCTCGAGCCTTCCCAATCTGCTCCAGGCGCTGGGGACCCGTACGACGCTGCCGGTGTCCCCGCGCGAGAGGGTGGTGACGCTGGGCGACGCCGACCTGTGGCAGGTTCCCTACCTGTATATGACCGGCCACGGCAATGTGCACTGGAGCGACGCGGAGCTCGCGACGCTGCGCCGCTATCTGCAGCAGGGTGGGTTCCTTCATGCCGACGACAACTACGGCATGGACCTCTCGATTCGGCGGGAGCTGGCCCGCCTCTTCCCGGATCGGCCGCTGGTGGACGTGCCGCTCGACCACCCGATCTATCACCTCCTCTACGAGTTTCCGCTGGGCATTCCCAAGATTCATGAGCACGACGGAAAGCCGGCCCAGGGGTTGGGGATCTTTCTCGATGGACGCCTCGTCGTGTACTACAGCTACCAGAGCGATCTGGGCGACGGCTGGGAGGACTTCCAGGTGCATCGGGATCCGCCGGAGAAACACGAAGCCGCATTGCGGATGGGGGTGAATCTCTTCCTCTACGCGGTCGGGGGCGGCCGGTGAGCGAGAGCCGCACCGCTCTGGCGCTGGGGGCTGCCGCTCGGCCGCTCCGGATCCGGCTCGCCTGGCTCGGTGGGCTCGGGGCCGTCGCCGGCCCCACAGTGGTGCTGGCGCTCGCCGCCTTGAGTGCCCGCGCCGGTTTGGTGCGGAGCCCGATCTGGGTGCCGGCCGCCTGGGGCGCGGGGGTGCTGGCGGCCGGGCTCTGCCTCGGGCTGGTACTCTGGGCGGCGCGGCGGCTTCGCGCGCCGATGATCGCGACGCGGCTGGAGCAGGGCCGGGGGTGGCGTGCCGGAGCGTTGCGCGGCCTGCTCGAATCGCCAGTGGCGGGAACCAGCGCCGGGCTCCACGCCGCGGCGGACGCGTCCACCGCGGATGATGTCGCCGCGCGGGGATCGGCGGCGCTGCGGGGCGACGCGCGGCGGCTGGGCCGGCTCGCGGTCACGGCCTTGGCCACGCTGCTGGTGTCGGGATTGCTGCTGGGGGCGGCGGGGATCCGCCGGGGGCCGGCGGCGCTGCTCTGGAAGCCTCGCGAGGCGATCGCCATGGTCGCGAGCCGGCTGGAAATCGAGGCTGACCGCCGGCTGGTGAGCGCGGGGGATTCGGTGGCGCTCTCGATCGCGGCGCCGGGGCGCCGCGTGGTGACGCTCTGGACCCGCTCGCCAGGGACGGTATGGGCGCCGGTCACCGTGGTGCTCGACTCGCTGGGACGCGCGCGACGGACCGAAGGACCGCTCACCGAGGCGCTCTACGCCTACATCACCGAGGGCCGCCGCAGCTCGGACACCCTGGCCATCGCGGTCCGGCGTCCGGCGTTTCTCGCTTCGCTCGCGCTGACCATTCGCTATCCCGGATACCTCCACCTGGAGGACGAGCCGGCGCCGGCGGGTGGCGACACGCTGCTGCTGCCGGCCGGGAGCCGGATCGAAGCCGCGGGCGAGGCGACCGTGCAACTGGGTGCCGTGCGCTGGGAGCGCGCCGGCGCCGTTGCGGAGCTTCTGGTGGAGCGCACCCGCTTCTCGGGAGGCTTCGCGCCGGCCGTCACCGGGGCGTATCACCTCGTGGTCCGCACTGCGGATGGCGAGCCCCTCGGCGGAGACCAGATCGTCATCCCGGTGCGGATCCAGGCCGACGCCGCGCCGGTGGTGGACATCCCGGTGCCCACGGGAGACACGATGGCTCCGGTCTCCGGCTCCCTGCCCGTGGTGGTGGACGCCGGCGACGACCATGGGCTGGTCGAGGTGGTGCTGGAGCGCCGGGTGCTCCACGCAGGGGTGTCCAGGACGCTCGCGGAGGAGCTCCTCCCGCTGCCGGGGACCACCCCGGATCGGGCCATCCTTCCCGCGGCGGTCGATCCCGCGGCACTCGGCCTGGTGCCGGGCGACACGCTCCGGGTCGCGGCCCGGGCGAAGGACAATTCACCGGCCCGGCAGATCGGGCGCTCGCGGGAGATCGCGATCGCCGTGCCCACCCGGCCGGAGCTGCGCGCGGAGGAGCGGGATCGTGCGGCGCAGATCCGGCGGCAGCTCGACTCACTGGTGGCCGAGAGCCGCGCGGCCCAGCGCCAGAGCGAGGATCTCGGTCGCGCGCAACAGCGCGGTCCCGAAGGCGCGCTGGACTTCGACGCGGCAAAGAAGGCGGAGGCGGTGGCGGCGCGGCAGGAGCAGCTCCTCAAGGAAGCGGAGGCAGTGCGGCAATCGGTGGAGGAGCTTCGCAAGGCGGCC
>JBGPVQ010000096.1:0-8615 GCA_041491785.1 Gemmatimonadota bacterium
CTCCGGTGCAGCACCGCGAAGCATCCCACGCTGGCGGCATCGAGGCTGGCCCGCTCGGCTGGCGCGACGACGGCGACGACGGTCGGGGCGGGGTAGCGCCAGGCGGGCGCCGCCAATTCGGCCATATAGTGGAGTCCTCCCTGGAGGTCGAGGGGGAGGATGGGCCGGGACCCTCAACCACCGCTCAACCCCCGCCTGGCCAACGCCTCTTCGGGGCGGCGCCAAACGCAACGAACGAAGCGGGCCGGGCATCGAACGGGGTACCCACATGACCAGTCACGGCGCAGGTCTCCTCGAGACGCTTCGGCGGGCCTTCGGGCGGCAGTATCGCCTGGAGCGGGAGCTCGGCCGCGGCGGAATGGGGATCGTCTTCCTGGCCACCGATCTGGCGCTGGACCGCCGGGTGGCGGTGAAGGTGATCGACCCCGAGCTGGTGGTGAATCGGGCGCTGGCGGCCCGGTTCCTCGCTGAAGCGCGCCTGATCGCCAGGATCCGGCATCCGCACATCGTCTCGGTGCACAGCGCGGGCGAGGCGCAGGGCCATCTCTATTACGTGATGGACTTCGTCGAGGGCGAGACCCTGAGGGAGCGGCTGACCCGGGAGGGGCCGCTTCCGATCGAGAGCGCGATCTCGATCGCCGCGGACATCGCATCCGCTGTGGACGCCGCCGCGCGCGCGGGCGTGGTCCATCGCGATCTCAAGCCTGAGAACATTCTGCTCGGCGGAACGCCTGACGCGCCCTATGCCCTGCTCTCCGATTTCGGAATAGCCCGGGTTGCGGACGGCTCCGAGGGCACCACCGGGCCCCATGCCGTCATGGGAACCCCGGCCTACATGAGCCCGGAGCAAGCGGCGGGGGAGCGAATCGACTCCCGGAGCGATCTCTACTCGCTGGGTGTCGTGGCCTTCGAGATGCTGGCCGGTGAGCCGCCGTTCACCGGCCCGGCCCGGATCGTCATCTCGCAACAGATCGTGGATGCCCCACCGCCAATCGAGGCCCGGCGCGGAGGAGTTCCGGCCCCGGTGGCCAGCGCGATCATGCGCGCGCTGGAGAAGACCCCGGAGGCGCGCTGGCAGAGCGGCGCCGAGTTCCGGCGTGCGCTCCTGGGCAGCCCCCCGCCGGCGGCGCTGTCCCGCCCGGGAGCCCGGAGACGACGGCGGACACTGGCCGCGGTGCTGGCGCTGCTACTCCTGGCCGGGGTGACCGTGGCGGGGGCGCTTCTCGGACGGGGGCGGCCACCCAAAGGCGTCAACCCTCGGCTTTCGTTGCTGGTTCTGCCGTTCGACAACCTCCGAGACGACCCGGCGCTCGGTTGGCTGCACGACGGCAGCGTGAACATGCTGGCGCTCGCCCTTTCGCAGTGGCGCGACCTGAGCGTGGTGGAGGAGGATCGGACTTACGATCTCCTCACCCAGGCCAGAGTCCCCGACCGCGAGCCGCTCGGGCTGGCGTTGGCCCGGCGGCTGGCTCGGCGGGCCGGGGCATGGACCGTGGTCCTGGGCGACTTTGCCCGCGCGGGAGATTCGCTGCGGCTCACCGCGCGCACCTACGACGTCGCGACCGGTGCAGGACTCGAGGTGGTCGAGGCGGCGGGGCGGGCCACCGACGACGTCCGACCACTGTTCGACGAGCTGGCCGCCCGACTGCTCGATCTGTCCGGGGCTCCCAAGGGCGGACGCAGCGCGCTGTCCAGGGTCACCACCGGCTCCCTGGAGGCGTACCGCGCCTACCTGCGCGGCATCGAGCGCCTCAATCACTGGGAACTTCACCCGGCGGAGAGCGAGTTGCGCCTTGCGGTGCGGCTGGACACCACCTTCAGTCTGGCCTACTTCAAGCTCGGCCTGGCGCGTGGGTGGGAGATGGGAACGGCGGATAGCGTCGGGCGAAACGCGGTGCTCCAGGCGTCGCGATTCGCCGAGCGGCTCCCTGAGCGGGAGCGCACGATGATCGACGCCTATCGCGCGATGCTGGACGGGGAGATGCCGCGCTCCCAGCGTCTGTACCATGCCCTCCTGGACCGCGACTCGACCGACGCCGACGCTTGGTACGGCCTGGGGGACGCCTTCTTCCACGACTCGGTGGCCGCAGGAACCCCGGCGGGGATGACCCAGTCGCTGCGGGCCTTTCGGCGGGCCCTGGTGCTCGATCCGCAATACGCGCTGGCTTACGAGCACATCACCTGGCTCCTCACCAATGCCGCCAACCGCGATGGGTCCTCTGCGCTGGTGGCGGCGGACTCGTTCGCCGCGACGAAGCCCCGGGGGCGGGCCCTCGACAGCGCGGCGCTCGAGGCCGCGCTCCGCCGCGCCCGAACCGACGCAGTGCAGACTGCCCGCGCCTGGGTGGCACTGCAGCCCGCCACCGCCCGCGCCCATCACGCGCTGTTCGAGGCCTACTTCGCCGGGGAGGACTTCGCGGCCGCCTCGCAGGAGGTGGCCGAGCTTCGGCGGCTGCTTCCCGCGCCGGCGCGGGAGCTTGCGGCCTATCTCGAGGCCCGGGTGCGGCTGGCCAAGGGAGACCCCCGTGGCGCGGCTGAGTTGGTCCGCAGCACCACACAGTCGTTCGAGGGCCGGACACCGGTTCTGCCGGACTTCGGCCGAGAGTTCGTGTCGGACGTCATGGCGGGTGCGAACGCCCTGGCCTATCAGGGCGATCTCCAAGGGGCGGCGGCGGTCATCACTCTGGGAGACGCGATCCGCCGCGCGACTCTGCTCGCGGAGTCGACCCCGTCGATTTGGGACCAGGATGAGGTCTGGCGGGGGTCCCGCCTCGCGCAACTCTACAGCGCCGCCGGCGGCCCGGTACGCGAGCTGCGCCGGGTCTGGAGCAGCATGGCGCAGTCGGCCCGGCGGGCTCCGTTGGCGGACCGCGCCAGCGTCGCCGGGGCAGGGGCGGCGGCAGCCGTCGGCCTGGTGCTGGCAGCTGACCCGGACGTAGGGCCGCTGGCGGAGCTCGAAACGCTCACCGGCCAGCGCTCGCCTCCTGCCGTACGCGCGCTCGCGGCCCTGAGCCGGGGCGACAGCGCGGCGGCGCGACGCGAGCTCACGGACTCCGTCTCGCCCGGGCCGATGGGAGAGAAGGGCTCGGTCTACCTCGGCTTTGCCTGGAACGATCCGAGACCCCTCGCGGCGGAAGCTCACTACCAGTTGGGAGACTACCGGGAAGCGCTCGATCTGCTGGAGACCTTCGATGAGAAGCGGTTCTTCCGGCGGGGATTCGACTCGCGCTGGGCCCTGGTGGGCCGGGTGCACCTGCTCCGGGGTCTGGCCTATGAGCACCTGGGCGAGGCCGATCACGCGGCGTCGGAATATCGCCGGGTCCTGGCGGCCTGGGCGGGGGCCGAAGAGCCGTTGCTGACCTTCGTGCAGCAGGCGCAGGCAGGGTTGGCGCGGCTCCGGGGGGCGGTGGAGGGGAGGAGCTAGGAGCTGGGGGCTTGAGGTCGTGGGATCACGTCGCGCCTTCCGGCTCCTAGCCCCCTAGCTTGCTAGCCCCTATTTTCCCCCCACGGGTTGGACGCGATGGTCGCGGGGAGGCGCGAGTCTCTTCGAGGAAAGTCCGAGCTCCACCGGGTAGACTGCCAGGTAACGCCTGGGCGCCGCGAGGCGACGGACAGGGCCACAGAAAACAAACCGCCCGAAGGAAGCGCAAGCGACCGGAGGGTAAGGGTGAAACGGTGGGGTAAGAGCCCACCGCGCCCCTGGTAACAGCGGGCGGCACGGCAACCCCCAGTCGGAGCAAGGCCAAATAGGCGGCGAGGTGCGACCCGCACCGAAAGCACCGGCAACGGTGAGCCGCGGGTAGGCTGCTCGAGGTGGCCGGCGACGGCCATCCCAGACAGATGACCATCTTCCGGGCGCGAGCCCGGGAAACAGAACTCGGCTTACGGTCTGACCCGTGCCCCCGGCGCCCCCCAAGGGAAGCCGGGGGTTCTGCCGATTCCCTCCCTCAGGTGAGGATTACATGTCGTTCCGTCCGGTTGTCCTGGGTTCGCTCGCGCTCGTGGTGGTGTTTTCCCCACCGTCACGACGCGCGTCCGTCACCACGAAATACAAGATCGAGACCAAGAATGAAACATCGGTGGATCTGAGCGCCTTCGGTCAACCAAACCAGGAGGCGACGATCAGGATCTCCGCCTGGGTCGCCGTGACAGTAGGCGATACCGTCGGGGGCCGGACCGCCCACGTGGTGGTCGACTCCATCAAGCTGGAGAGCACGACGCCCCAGCTCACCCAGGCGTCCGCCGATAGCGCCAAGGGTGGCACTATTCACGGGTTCGTCGACGCGGCCGGCAAGGTCAATAACCTCACGCCGACGCCCGCCGACAACGCGGTGATGCTGGAAGTGCAGGGGGTCATCCACACCTTTTTCCCCAAGTTGAAGAACGGGGCGAGGACGGGAGACCACTGGATCGACACCGTCGACGTGAACACCACCTCGGCGATGGCCAATACAAAGAGCAAGTTCGTGGTGACCTACACATCAGCGGGCCAGGAAACTGTCGGCGGAGTGTCGGCAATCAAGCTCACCACCTCAAGCACCTCGACGACCACGGGAACGGTGGAGAGCCCGATGGCGGGCACGATGCAGGTCGAAGCGTCCAGCACCGGCACCGGCGTCTACTTTGTGGCACCCGATGGCCGGTACTTGGGAGGCAACGCGGTCGCCAACTCCGACCAGAAGCTGACCATGGCGATGGCCCCTGCTCCGATCCCGGTCAAGAGCATCCGAACCGTCACCGTCACACTGGTCCCATAAAGGTGCACCCGGTCTCGACGGTCGAGCACGGCCGAGCCCAATAGGTTGTTGTTAAAACAACTACTAGTTGATGGCGCGGCCTAGTCGTCGGTATCCCGGCGACCGGAGGCCGCGCTTCCGCCTTGGCCGCCTGATCAAGCGGGCGGTTGTCTGGTCGGTCGTTCTCTTCGCTGCCTGGCTTTGGCTGCTCTGGCCGCCGCCGGCCTGGTATCGATGGGCGTGGCCCCGACAAACCGCATTCATGGCCTTACGCCGGAGTCAGGAGGCGGACTCCATCGCGCGGGGAAAACTGAGGGGGCCGCTTCCCAGGCGGCTCTATCAGCCGGTGCGCTCCGGGCAGATCGCGCCGGTGATGCGGACCGCGGCTCTGGTTGCCGAAGATCATCGCTTCTTCCAGCACGGCGGGATCGACTACGTCGAGATCCGCCACGCCCTGGGCTACCAGTCCGACGATTTTTCCTGGGCCTCGTCGCGAGATCGCGAGCAGCTCTGGCATGCGCTGGGCCGGATCCGGGAACGCAGGGACCGGCTCCGCGGGGCCAGCACCATCACCCAGCAACTGGCCAAGAACCTCTACCTTTCGCCCTCCCGGAATCCACTCCGCAAGCTCAAGGAGGCAGTGACGGCCTGGCGGCTGGAGTATTGGCTCGGCAAGGATCGGATCCTCGAACTGTACCTCAATGTGGTGGAACTGGGCCCCGAGGTGTGGGGGGTCGAGGCGGCGAGCCGGAAGTACTTCGGCCATTCCGCGCGACAACTCTCGCTGGACGAGGCGGCGGCGCTGGCGGGGTCGTTGCCTTTTCCGCTTCGCTCCAATCCCGGCTATCGTCCCGGGCGGATGCGTTGGCGTCAGGGCATGATCATCCGCCGAGTGCGGGGGGAAAACATCGAGATACCGAAAGGGGTCGAGGCGGCGGACAGTGGGAGGGTGGATAGCCTGAGGGTGGAGCCGGATATCACGAGGAATTAGGGGCTAATCCACCAGCCGGAGCGGCATCACCAGGGTCATGTAGCTCGCCGGATCGTCCCATCCCACCGGCTCGCAGGTGGCGGCCCGTTCGGGTGCCTTGAAGGTCATGCGGACCTCGTCGGTCGGCATGAACTTGAGGACTTCCAGGAGATAGGCGGCGTTGAAGCCGATTTCGAGCGAATCGCCCTCGTAGGCCACGGCAAGTTCTTCCTGGGCCTCACCCAGATCGGGAGTCTGGACCGAGAGCTTGCAGGCACCGTTGGTGAACGCCATCCGGATGCGGTGGGTCTGGTCGCTCGCCACGATGCTCATGCGCCGTAACGCGGCCGCGAGGGCCGCCTTGTCGGCGGTCAGGCTCTTGTCGTTTTCCCGCGGAATGACCTGCTCGTAATTCGGGTAGGGCCCTTCGATGAGCCGGGTGAATACCTGGGTGGTCGTGGAGCGGAAGCCGAGATGGTTGTCGCTCCGGCCGATCTCGATCTCTTCGTCTCCCCCGAAGAGCCGGCGAATCTGTTCCAGCGCCTTGGGGGGAATGATGAGATCGGCCTGACCGCCACCCTGGCCGGTGGTTGGAACGTCCATGCGGGCAAGCCGATGCCCGTTGGTGGCTACCATTCGCATGCGGTCGGGCCGCAACTCCCAGAGTACCCCATTCAGGATCGGGCGGCTCTCCTCGGTACTGGCGGCGAACGCCACATGGCCGATGAGTTTCTGGAGATCCTTGGCCGCCACTTTCCAGCCGCCTTCGAACTTGACGGTGGGGAAGGCCGGGAATTCATCCCGCGCGAGTCCCAGCAACTTGAATTTCGACTTGCCGCACTCGATCTGGACGCGCTGCTCTCCGGAACTGGTGAACCGGATGGCGGCGTTGGGCAGCTCCTTGACGATCTCCACCAGCTTGCGGGCCGGGAGGGTGGTGGCGCCCTCCTGATCCACCGATGCGGGGATGGTCGTGCTCACCGAGATGTCGAGGTCGGTTCCCGACAGCTTGAGTCCGTCTTTCGAAGCCTCCACGAGAATGTTGGAGAGCACGGGAAGCGTGGTCTTGGTCGGGACGCTCGCCGCGACCGCTCCGAGACCCTCGTGCAGTTTTTCCCGCGTGATCGTGAACTTCATCCGAGCGCTCCCCGCAAAGCCCTATTAGAAAACAATACCATTAGATAGTTATACCTAGTAGCCGTAGTAGAGCGTCTGGATATGTGGACGCACGGCCCAACTCCTGTTCCAGTCCCGTCCTGCCCGATTCGACACGCGTTGAGCGGGTGTGGGTGATGGGGAGGACGGCCCCGCTCCGGGCTGCTTATCCCTGGCGTCCACACCCTCCGTATGCGTCGCGGAGATTATGGTGCGTACAACTCCTGTCGAGCGGACTCAACCCGTTCGCGGAACTGACGATCCCGCTGCAACTGACGCTGTACCTTGTCCACACTGTGAATCACCGTTGAGTGATCGCGCCCGCCGAAGGCCTGGCCGATCTCGACCAGCTGCATCTGCAGCACCTCGCGCGCCAAGTACATCGCGATCTGCCGCGGCACCGTGAGGGTTTTGATCCGGGCCTTGGAGCGGAGCCCTTCAGGGGTAACCCCCCAGCGGCGTGCCACGACGTCCTGCACCTTGTCGATGGTCGGGTTTTGTTTGGGGAGGGAGCTGGCCGGCTCCTGGCCCGGGCGGATCTTGTCGGCGAGCGCCTCGCGGGCCAGGTCGATGGTGATTTCCCGGTGCCGCAGGGAGGCGTAGAGGAGGAGCTTGATGATGCACCCCTCGAGCTCCCGGACGTTCGAGTGCACGTACTCCGCGATGAAGCTCAGGACCTCGTCGGGGATGGTGGTTTCGAGGTGGTCCTGCTCCTGCTTCTTCCGCAGGATGGCAATCCGGTGCTCGAGGTCGGGTTGGCCGACATCGGCGACCATTCCCCATTCGAAGCGGCTGACCAGGCGGGCCTCGAGGCCGGGCATCTCCTTGGGCGGCCGGTCCGAGGTCAGGACGATCTGCCGCTTGGCTTCGTAGAGAGTGTTAAAAGTGTGAAAGAATTCTTCCTGGGTGGCTTCCTTCCCCTCGAGGAAGTGCACATCATCGACCAGAAAGAGGTCCACATCGTTCCGATACCGGCGGCGCAACTCCGGCATAGTGCGGGAGTGGATGCTCTCGATGACCTCGTTGATGAACTGCTCGGCGCCGACGTAGAGGACCCGAATCTGGGGGCTCCGCCGCACCACGATATGCCCGATGGCCTGCATCAGGTGAGTCTTGCCGAGTCCGGTGGCGCCGTAGATGAAGAGTGGGTTGTAGAGCTTTCCAGGCGCCTCCGCGACCGCATGCGCGGCCGCGGCGGCGAGCTCGTTGGATTTTCCGATGACGAAGTTTTCGAAGGTGTAGCGCTCGTTGAGCGGCAGCGTCATGGTTGCCGCGGGGCCCGAACCGCCGGGCGTGGGTGGGGGCGCCACGAAGAAATCCATCTGGGGACGGGCGAGTCGTTCCTCGTCCACGCGGAACACCACCGAGACCGGGCGACCGAGCGCGCGCTCGGCGAGCCGCGTGAAGAGACTCGAGTTCTTGGCCTCGTTCCACTGCACGGCGAACTCGTCAGGGACGCCGAGGATAAGGCGATCGCTCTCGAGGGCAACCGGTTTGGCTGGCTCGACCCAGGCTTTGAAATCCTTCTCCGGGACTTCGCGTCTCGCGTCGTCCAGAATCCGGGTCCAAGCCTCTTTGAGCGAGAGCTGCATTCGCGATTATGTCGATCGGAAGCGGGTCGGGATGTTGTTGGGGCGTGCGAAGCTACGGCACCGTTGTGGAAAAGTCAACCTTGACCTGAAGCGGGATTTGCCGCTAAGTTTGTCGGCTCACTGAAGGACGGGATTTTCGCATGCAGCCAACCTATCGTCCCC
>JBGPVQ010000097.1:0-8543 GCA_041491785.1 Gemmatimonadota bacterium
CGGCCGCGATCGCGGCGGGTTTCCTGATCTGGCTGGGCGCCTGGTTCGCGGCGGCGGGACCCGCCGGGGAGCAGGGGGTGACCATCGCCTCGCTGCCGGCGCACACCGTCGTCATGTCGCGGGTTTCCGCCCAGGATGAATTCATGTCCGCGGTGATGGAGGACCGATGACCAACTCCCGGTTGGGAGCGACTGCGCTACTCCTCGCCACATTCGTGATCGGCGGACTGGTGGGCGGCGCGGCCACCACGATGGTTGACCACCGGGCGCACGGGGCGCGGGGCGGGAGCCGCGGTCCCAGCGGGTTCGTTGCGCGCCTGGCCGACCAGCTCAGCCTCACCCCCGCCCAGCGCGACAGCATCCAGGCGGTCCTCGACCGGCACCAGCCGGCGATGGATTCGTTGTGGAACCTGATCAAACCGCAGTTCGACAACGAGCGCCAGGGCATCCGGAGGGAAATCGGCGGGCTGCTCACCCCGGAGCAGCAGGCGAAGTACGCCGCCATGATCCAACGCCTGGACAGCGTCCACAAGGCGCAGGAAGATCGGAGCCGGAATGGCCGTCGGTAATCAGCGCGGGCTTCTCGCGGTGCTCGTTTTCCTCGGGGGAGCGAGCTCGGTCGCGGCCCAGAAGCCCAGAATCACGCTCGAGGAGGCCATCGCCCGGGCGGAGCGGGTCCAACCCAGCCTGGTGCAGGCCGGGGGAACCATTCGGACCGCCGACGCGCGCTCCCGCGCGGCGTTCGGCGCCTTCCTGCCCAACCTCACGATCAGCGGATCGGCCGCCAACAATTTTTCCGAAGGCCAGCAGCTCGACCCCAGCACCGGGCTGTTCACCACCAGCGGTACGTCGACCACGAGTCTGGGGACCACGCTGAGCTCCAACGTGGACCTGTTCACCGGGTTTCGGCGCACCAGTGAAAAACGCGCGGCCGGGGCGAACCGGACCGCCGCGGACGCGGCATTTCTGAACGCCCGGTTCCAGCAGCAGTTGACGACGACCAACGGCTTCTTCGATGTGCTCGCGGCGGAGCAGCTGCTCCGGGTCCGGGAGGCGAGCGTCCGGCGCGCCGAGGAGCAGCTCAAGATCTCGGTCGCGCGGCTGCGGGCCGGTAAGGGCATCCGCCCCGACTCGCTGCGCTCGGTGGTCACCCTCGGCAACGCGCAGCTCCAGCTGGTGAATGCCCAGAGCCAACTGGCCACCGCCGAGGCCAACCTTGGCCGGCTGGTCGGCGCCGACGGCCCGACCGGCGCGGTGGACGACTCCTCGCTGTACCGCCTCCTGGCGAGCGTGGACACCGCTTCGCTCCGCGCCGAGGCGTTGAGCAACGCCCCATCGGTCAAGTCCGCCGAGGCCCAGGCCGCCTCGGCCCACGCCGCCATCGGCGTAGCCAAGGCGGCCTACTACCCGACCCTCAACCTCTCGGGCTCCGCGTCGCTGAACGGGAGCCAGCGCAACAGCTACACGTTTCTGCAGCAGCGGCAGTTCAGCCTGGGACTCAACTGGCCGATTTTCAACCGCTTTCAGCGGGAGCAGACGATCACCTCCAATCAGGTGGGCGCGGAGAACGCCGACGCGACGGCGGCGGATTCCCGCCGCGCGGTGCTGGCCAATCTCACCGGGGCCATCGCTTTGCTCGAGGCCGCGCGGCTCCGGATCGGGATCACCCAGGTCAGCGTGCTGGCGGCCCAGGAAGACCTCCGAGTCCAGCAAGAGCGTTTCCGGCTGGGCGCCGGGACCATCGTGGACATCCTGACGTCGCAGGAAGCCCTCAATCAGGCCGAAGTGGACGCCGTGACCGCGCGGTTCGATTACGTGCGCGCCAAGGCTCAGATCGCCGCCCTCATCGGGAGAACGCTGTGACCGCTACCTCGACCACCGCCGAGCGGATGGCCATGCTTCCCGTGGATGTGCCGCGGGACGCCGTCATCGTGGTGCGGAACATGAAGCGCGACTACGAGATGGGAAGCGAGACGGTGCACGCGCTCAGCGGCGTGGACGTGACCATCCGCCGGAACGAGTTCGTCGCCATCATGGGCCCGTCAGGATCGGGGAAGTCCACCTTGATGAACCTGATCGGTTGCCTCGATTCGCCCTCGGAGGGGGAGTACTGGCTGAACGGCCACCGGGTGTCGGAGCTGGGCGACGACGAGCTGGCCCGGATCCGCAACAAGGAGATCGGGTTCGTCTTTCAGACCTTCAACCTGCTGCCCCGCGCCTCCGCGCTGCAGAATGTGGAGCTCCCGCTGATCTACGGCGGCACCGGCACCAAGGAGCGCCGCAGGGCGGCCGCGGACGCGCTGACCCGCGTCGGTCTGGGTGACCGCATGACCCACCGCCCCAACGAGCTCTCGGGCGGCCAACGCCAGCGGGTGGCCATCGCCCGCGCGCTGGTCAACAACCCGAGCATCATCCTGGCCGACGAGCCGACCGGCAACCTCGACTCCAAGACCAGCGAAGAAATCCTGTCCTTGTTCGAGCAGCTCCATAAGGACGGGCAGACCATCATTCTCGTCACTCACGAACTCGACATCGCCGCGCACGCCCGGCGCCAGGTCCACCTGAAGGACGGGCGAGTCGAGCGCGACGTTGCCACCCCCGGAAGGTCCTGATGCGTATCCGTGTCGTCGCTCCCGCCGTCCTCGCCGCCCTCGCCCTCGGCTGCAAGGAGAAGCCCAAGGCGCTGGTGTACCAGGCGGTTCCGGTGGAAAGGCGCTCCATCATCGTCTCGGCGCGGGCCTCCGGCACGATTCAGCCCGACACCGTGGTGGAGGTGAAATCGAAGGCCTCCGGGGAAATCCTCGACATGAAGGTCGAGACCGGCCAGGTGGTGCAACGGGGCCAGCTCCTGGTGCGGGTGGATCAGCGCACCCCGAAGAACATCCTTGATCAGGCGGCCGCCGACCTCGACGTCGCGAAGGCGCGGTTCGACAACGCCGAAGCCCAGCGGAAGCGCTCCGACGAGCTGTTCAAGTCGCAGTCGATCTCGCAGGAGGAGCATGAGACCGCGGTCCTCGCGGTGGCCAACGCCAAGGCGGCGGTCGTCGGCGCCCAGGTGGCGGCGGAGAACGCCCGGATCGCCATGGAGGACACCGACGTCCTGGCGCCGATCAACGGCACCATCATTTCCAAATCGGTCGAGCGCGGCCAGGTGATTTCTTCTCCGACCAAGGACGTCGGCGGCGGGACGGTGCTGCTCAAGATGGCGGACCTGAATCTGGTGCAGGTCAAGACGCTGGTGGACGAGACCGACATCGGAAAGATCCACGCCGGCCTCCGCGCCACGGTGACGGTGGACGCGTACCCCAATCAGCCATTCGAGGGCGAGGTCCTCAAGATTGAGCCCCTGGCGGAGACCGCCCAGAACGTGACGATGTTCCCGGTGCTGATCCGGATCCAGAATCAGGACGGCAAACTCCGGCCCGGCATGAATTCCGACGTGGAAATCCATATCGGGCAACGGGACAACGTCCTGGCGGTCCCGAACGCGTCACTCCGCACCCCGCGGGACGTGAGCAGCGCGGCACAGGTGCTCGGCATTCCCGATGCCCGGCTCAAGACGCTCCTGGCTGCGGCGGAAAAGCAGCGCGATTCGCTCCGGACCACTCTCGCGGCCAACACTCCCGGGCGCGACAGCGCCAGGACGGACACCGTAGGCAAGGTGGACGCCGTTGCGAAGAAGCCGGCGGGCAACACCATGACCACGCCGGACGGCCGGCAAGTGACGCTTCCACCGGGGGTAACTGAGGCGCAAGTCCGGGATCTGATGCGCAAACGGTTCTCCGGAGGACAGCTTTCGGCCGAGGAGAACGCCACCTTCCAGAAGGTGATGGAGGCGTTTCGCGCCGGCGGGGGCGGCGGTGGGGGGCGCGGCGCGTTCGGCGGCGGCCGGCAGCGTAACGGCGGCAGCGACTTCCAGTTCGGCGGCGACTACATCGTGTTCGTCACGCGGAACGGTGAGCCGACGCCGGTCTACATTCGCACCGGCCTGACCGACCTCGACTACAGCGAAGTAATCCGGGGGCTCAGCGAGAAGGATTCGGTGATGGTCCTCCCGAGCGCCAGTCTGGTTCAGTCCCAGCAGGACATGAAGAACCGGTTCAATCAGATGACCGGGGGCGGCGGAGTGCCGGGTATGCAGCAGCAGCCGACCGGCCGGACCGGTGCCACCACCACCGCTCCTGCCACCAGCACGCCGACCCGACCGCCAGCGGGAGGCGCCAAGCCATGATGCTGGGCGAGACGATCCGGGTGGCCTTCGAGAGCATCCGGGCCAACAAGCTGCGAGCGGGGCTCACCATGCTCGGCATCATCATCGGGGTGGGCGCCGTCATCGCGGTGGTGGCGCTCGGCACCGGGGCGCAGCGGGCCGTCGAGGAACGCATCCAGGCCCTCGGAGCCAACCTCCTCACCGTGGTTCCCGGCCAGTCGTTCATGGGCGGCCGGGCGAGCGACGTGCGGGTGAGCCTCACCGTGAAGGACGCGGAGGCGCTGGAGCGGGACGCCAAGTTGCTCTCCGCGGTCGAGCCGGAGCTGCAGCGCTCGCTTCAGATCAAGTATGGAAACCGGAACTTCAACATCAACGTACTCGGCACCACTCCGAACTACGACAAGGTCCGGAACTACACCATCCCCTTCGGGCGGATGTTCACCGCCGGGGACGACGGGGCGCGCCAGCGCTACGCGGTCCTGGGCTCGGCGGTGCCGAACATGCTCAACGTGAATCCCGCCGCCTTGATCCATCAGACGATCCAAGTCCGCGGAGACTCGTACGAAGTCATCGGCGTTCTGAGCGAGAAGGGCGCCCAGGGCTCGTTCATGAATCCAGACGAGCAGATCCTGGTCCCCTTGAGTACCGCGCGGTACCGATTGTTCGGCACCGACCGGCTCCGCTCGATTGCGGTGCAGGTGCGGGACGGCGTCTCCCTCGATCAGGGCATGGTGGATATCGAGCGCATCATGCGCCGGGAGCACAAGATCCGGCCGGGCGGGGACAACGATTTCCAGATCCGCAACCAGCAGGACATCCTGGCCACCCAGCAGCAGACCACGGAGAATTTCAAGGTGCTGCTCGCGGGGATCGCGGCGGTTTCCCTGGTGGTGGGCGGCATCGGCATCATGAACATCATGCTGGTGTCGGTGACCGAGCGGACCCGCGAAATCGGCATCCGGAAGGCGCTCGGCGCCACCAAGACCAACATCATGCTTCAGTTCCTGATTGAAGCGCTGGTGCTCTGCATGTTCGGTGGGCTGGTGGGCGTCCTGATCGGCGCCGGCGCCGCCACCGTCATGTCCCGCCTGGCGCACTGGAACACCTTCATTTCCCCGGCGGCGGTTGGGGTAGCGTTCGCCTTCAGCGCCTTGGTGGGCCTCTTCTTCGGGCTATGGCCGGCGCGCCGCGCCGCGACCCTCAACACCATCGACGCGCTGCGGTACGAGTAGGGGCTAGGGTCTAGGCCGGCGCAGACGGGCTTGCCCCGGTCCGGCTCCCGAGCGAGGTTTGCGGCGTCACCCGCCCGCGATTCCTTTCGGCCCTTCAACGCGATCCCCAGGCATGCCCCGTAGCGTCATCCTCGGCACCGGACGCGCCCTCCCCACCCGGGTCGTCACCAACGACGATCTCGCCAAACTCATGGATACCACGGACGAGTGGATTCGCACCCGGACCGGGATCCAGGAACGGCGCTGGATCACCCCGGGGGAGCGGGGCGTGGCCTTCGGTGCCGTAGCCGCGCTCCAGGCCCTCGAAATGGCGGGCCTCCGGCCGGGGGAGCTTGATGCGATCATCTACGCCACCAGCACGCCCGATTATTTCATCCCTGGCAACGGCGTCCTCCTCCAGCGCGAGCTTCGGATCACCGGCACGATCCCGGCGATCGACATCCGGATGCAATGCGCGGGGTTTGTGTACGCCCTCTCGGTGGCGGACGCCTACCTCCGGGGCGGTGCCTTCCACCGGATCCTGGTGGTCGGGCAGGAGATCCAGTCCACCCGGCTGGAGGTTTCCTCCGAGGGGCGCAACAGCGCGGTGATCTTCGCCGACGGCGCCGGTGCGGTGGTCCTCGGCGCTACCGAGCAGGAGGGGCGGGGCATCCTCGCATTTGACCTGCATGGCGAGGGACAGAGCGCCGAGAAACTGTGGGTCGAGGGGCCGGGCTCGCTGGACCAGCCCTCCCTCTGGCCCGAGCAGCTGGCCCAGGGAAAGTTCTGGCTCAAGATGGACGGCAGGGAAGTGTTCCGGCACGCCGTGGTCCGGATGCCGGAGTCGGTGCGCGCCGCCCTCGCGCGCGCAGGTGAAGCAGTTGCCGGGATCGACCTGTTGATTGCCCACCAGGCCAACCTCCGGATTTCCGAGGCCGTCCAAAAGGAGCTCGGACTCCGCGACGACCAGACCTACAACAATATCCAGCGGTACGGCAATACCACCGCCGCTACCATCCCCATCGCGCTGGACGAGTGCGTTCGGGCGGGGCGGCTGGCGGCCGGGAAACTGGTGGTATTCACCGCCTTCGGGTCGGGGTTCGTCTGGGGGAGTGCGGTTCTCCGGTGGTAGGGGGGGCGGGTGAAACCATTCCGGGGGGCGTTTCGTACTGAAACACGCCAGATCTTTGACCCAGGAGGTAACGTGTTTTCAACCATTTTCGGAGTTGCCGCGTTTACCGTCAGCGTCATGGCGGGCGTCATGGCATTCGGCTTCGCGCGGGGCTTCGTCCGGCGGCGGCTCCGCTTCGTCGACGCGGTGCAGTCACCCTTTATCCCGATCCTCGTAGCAGTGGGAGCGGCGCTCCTGGTCATGCCGTTCACCATGCTTCCCCTGGTGAAGGTTCTGGTGACCGGTTTCACCGCCGCAGTCGTTGGCGCCGGGGCGGGGCTGGGAACCCGAAGCGGCGTGAAGGCGCTGAAGCGGGGGGACGTGGCCTGAAGCGGCGCGGGAACCGCCGCTTGGGGTGGTTCCCGTTGACTGTTGGCGATTGATCGTTGACGTTCTTGGCATGCCGAATATCACCTGTACCCGCTGCCATCAGGCTCGCGACCAGCAACCATTCCAGCCCTTCCCCAGCGAGATCGGCCGCCGAGCTTTTCAAGAGATCTGCGCGGTGTGCTGGGGCGAGTGGCTCAAGTATCAGCAGCAGCTCATCAACCACTACGCCCTGAATCTGCGGGAGCCCAAGTCCCGGCAATTCCTCCTCGAGCAGATGGAGCAGTTCCTCTTTACCAGCGCGCCCCGAGCCTGAATCCGACGTCGATCGCCGGGCCGCTGGGCTCGAGGTCTTCGGTGAGGCCGAGGATCCACTCCGGCCCGCGCTTGAACTTGAAGAATCCGCCGGTATCGATGGTGAGCTCGCGTCCATCGAGGCCCTGGATGCCGGTGTCGTGGTAGAGCGCCGAGTGGTAGATCAGGTTGGCATAGAGATGGAAGGGACCGGTGACTCGGGCTCTGACTCCCTGCGTGACCATGAGAAAGGTGGTGTGTTCGAGCGTCGATAGCGCGCCATGCGCAGGGGTATACCCGGCGCCGAATGTCCCCTCGTAGGTGAAGCGCTTCGCGAAGGCGCTGGTCAGCGTCGTGATTGCGTTCGCGGAGACGACACCTCTCTTGTATCCCTCCGGCCCAGTGCTGGTGGGCAAGGTGAACGAGACCATCGTCTGCCAGTGGGGCGAGTGGCGGACGCCGGCGCCGAGACGGACGTCTCCCAGGTAGGCGTCGGAGGGCGAGTAGGTGAACCTTCGGCCGTCCGGGAGGTCGAGCTGGTACCCGAACGTGTTCCGAGGCCGGATGTCCCGCGCCGCCACGTGCAGGCCGACCAGGTCGTGGTACCACGCGAGGAAGCCATCAAGGAATCCCGCATAGGCGCCGTTCACGCTTCCCTGCAGCAGCACGAACGCGTGCTTCCTCACGTTGCGGGTTGCCGTCACCTCGACGCGCAGCAGCTCCGCGTCGAGCAGGTAGAAGGCGTTCGGGGCGGACGCATACTCGATCGGACTGGCGTAGTCGGTGATCACACCGACGTGCCAGCGTCCGGTAGCGCTCCCATACGGCTGGCTGCCCAGTCCGGTTCGCGACGTCACCATGGGATTCATCGACGAGTAGGGCGGCAGCCCCTGAGCGGCGAGGGGCACGGCTGCCGCGCCGAGCAGAACGATGAACGCCATGGCGCGCATTGGGGCTCCGTGATGCCGAAGGAAGCCGAGGGGGAAGAATAGCGGCATGATGCGCCGCGTGAGGTCCGGCCTCAACTCCCGAGAATCCGGTCGATACTCTCGAGTTCCGCCGAGTCAAACGACAGGTTGGCGAGCGCGCCGACCGCGTCTTCGATCTGCGTCACCCGACTCGTCCCGATCAACGCCGAGGTCATTTCCGGGTGCCTGAGCACCCAGGCCAGTGCCATCTGGGCCAGGGTCTGGCCGCGGGCGCGGGCACGCTCGTTGAGCCGGCCGACCTTGGTTCGAGTCGCTTCGGTAACCTGCTCCCGTTTGAGGAAGCCGTGCGGCTTCGCGGCGCGGGAGTCCTCCGGAATTCCGGTTAGGTAGCGATCGGTCAGC
>JBGPVQ010000098.1:0-8523 GCA_041491785.1 Gemmatimonadota bacterium
GTGGCCTGCGTTGCCGGATTCCCACCATCCTGCGCCTCGACCCAGACCAGGGTCCCGGGCGCGTCACCCCGCCAGCGGACCCCCCGCGGACCGGCACTGACGGCGTCATTGGAGCGGGGAAGGTTCTCCTGAAGCCCTCGGTCCGCCACCTGCTTCAGCACGGCTCCCGAAAGGTCCCACACCTCCGTCCGCATGGGGAAACGCTGATACGGCACCAGGTAGGAGTACGGCCGGTGAATCGATTCAACCAGAAGGAACCGGCCATCGGGGGAGACCGAGACATCCGAATGGATCCCCGGGGCGCCGATCATCCGCTCCTGACCGGAGAGCGGAATCACCACCAGCTGATCGGTGAAATAGTACTCGAAAAGTGCCTCGTCGTTGGGATTCTGGAGCAGGTCCTCATAGGTCGCATTGGGTGCCGAGCGGGCATCCGACTCCTGCACCACCGGCCCCACCGGAACCGGCGGGACGGCCGGTGCCGCAGCCCGGCCCGGGGGGATCTTCGAGCAGAGGAACCCCGACCCCGAAGGGAGCCAGTGGCAGGGGTTACCGAAAGCGCCGTTGAGGACCGGGCCAGCCAGGAGGCGGACCTCACCGGTCAACGGATCGCCCACCCACAGCGACATTCCGGTTTCCTCGACCAGGGTGAAGCCCACCTGCCGCCCGTCGGGGGACCACATGACGTTTCCGACCCTGGCATGCCAGGGAATCTGCAGCCGGCGGGTTTCCCCCCGGCCGATCGGTTGCACGATCAGGGCGGTGAAGGCCGGTGCCCGGGAGAGGGCGTTGGTGCGCGGATTGATCCGGTCGCCGGCCAGCCGGAACTCCGGGGCGGCCACCTCCGCGATCGGCGGCAGGCCCGCCCGTTCCATCAGCAGGAGCTTCGAGCCGTCCGGACTGACCACCACCAGCGGCGTCGGCGCCGCGTCGAGGATTCGGGCGATGGCGGGGCTCGGCTCGTGGTACGGCTCCTGAGCGGCGAGCCGGCCGCCGAAGGTGCACAAAACCAAGACCGGCAGGCATCGGCGTAACATGGGGACCTCAGGAATCGGCGATTGGGGAGCGGGGCTACCAGCGGAAAGTAAACACCCCCGGGGGCGGAGCCACCCAGGGGCGTTCGGCGGTGGAGCTTAATTAGACGGTCAGCCGGCGGCGAGGCCGATCGAGGGATCAGCCGGATCGGGCTCCGGGTCGTCCTCGACCCCGCCAGCATCCATGAGACGGGCTGCCAGCAGAGGAAGTGCGGCCGGAAGCATCAGCTCGGGGTCCACGCGCATGAGCTGACTGACCCAGGAGGCCGTCTGCTTGGCCTGGTGCAAGTGATGGAGAACTGGGTCGAGCATCGGACACCTCCCTTCCTTACCCCCGATGGGCGGGGGTGATGCCTCTCGTCAACCATTCTTTGGCAAGAAGGGTTCCACATTCCATTTGACCTCTGGTCCTCACCGCTTTCCCAGGGCCCCGAACCAACGGATCACCTGTTGGTACATGGGGTTAGACCGGAATCTGAGGCGGATGGTGGAGCCGACTGGTCCCTCGGCACCTGTCCCATCCTCGAGCTGATGGCGCGGGGAATCCGCAACGGAGGGACAGCAGCACCGTGTCGAATTGTCACCGCCGGTGGAGGGCCTGGAGAATCAGCGCGCTAACTCCCTCAGGGTCTTCCATCCGATGGCCCTGCCGTAGTGCCACAATTTTCATCAGCTCCGGTGGCGCGAGGGGACACAGCGCCCCTGGGTCATCGCTCCCATATACGCAGAGCATGGGCAGCCCCTGGAGCCCTTTCACCACCGGCAGGAGCGGGATGTCGGTGGGCCTCCGTTTGTCGCTCACGAGGTCGATGAGATGGAATTCGAAGCTGGCGAATCGGCTGGGGGACAGCAGGACCAGGAGCGGGATTCGCCCCCGCCACTCGCGAGGCAGCCGGGTAATCATGAACGGGGCGATATCGGCCCCGCGGGAATACCCGATGAGCACGACTGAGTCGGCCTTCCACGCCGGGACGTAGGCCAAGAGCAATCGCTCGAGGTCCCGGGAGGCGATGTCGGGGGTCTTTCTGGGTGAGGCATTGAGATAGGAGCGAGACTTGAGGCCGACGACCGAAATCCCGGCCGCATTGAGCTCCCGGGTCAACCCCTTGGCGAATGCGGCCCAGTTACCGTCACCGCTCAACAGCACGGCGATCGTGCCGCCGGCGCCAGCAGCTCGCGCCTCCACCAGCGGGAGGTCCGGAACCAGCAAGGTATCCGGCGGACCGGCGATCAGCGCGAGGGCGATTGAAGTAATGTTCATCAACACGGTGCGAGTGCTTCCTCACGGAGTGGCCCGGATAAGTTTACACCATGGGCATACGGCTTCGTACCTGGCTCGGCCGCACAGTGCCGTTTCTGGCCGTGGCGCTCTTTGCGCTGGCGCTGATGGTGCTGCGCCGGGAGCTCTCGGCGCATCACTATTCGGAGATCGTCGGCCATCTCCGCTCGCTCTCCCGGGAAAAGGTCCTCGAAGCGCTTGGGCTCACGATGGTCGGCTACGGGGTCCTGACCCGCTACGACGCGCTGGCCATGGGCTATGTGCAGCGCCGGATTCGGCCGCTCAAGATCGCCCTCGCCTCCTTCACTGCATACTCCCTGAGCCAGACCCTGGGCTTCGCGATGTTCACCGGGGGAGCCGTTCGCTATCGGTTCTGGTCCTCTTGGGGGCTCTCGGCACCGGAGATCGCCCGCGCGGTGGGGTTCGCGGGGCTCACCCTCTGGCTGGGCGCCATCACCCTCACGGGGCTGGCGCTGGTGATGGAGCCCGCAGCGTTGAGCGGAGTCACCGCCCTGCACCCGGACCTGTTCCGGGCGATGGGCGTGATTCTGCTTCTCGCCGTCGCGGGGTATCTCCTCTTCACGATCCTCCGGCGAAAGCCGGTGGCGGCGTTTGGGTGGTCGTTCGAGGTCCCGCGGCCGACCCTCGCCCTCGAGCAGCTGGTGGTATCCTGTCTCGATTGGGGCCTCGCTGCTGGAGTGCTCTACCTCCTGCTGCCACCCGCTCCCGGCCTCAGCTATCCGGCCTTCGTAGGGGTCTTTGTGCTGGCGCAGGTCGCCGGGCTGGTGAGCAGCGTGCCGGGCGGACTCGGCGTATTCGACACCATCGTGGTGGTGGCACTCGCGCCGCTAGCGAACGCCGGGGCGGTTTTGGGTGCGCTGGTCGCCTATCGCGCGATCTACTATCTCCTGCCGTTCGTGGGCGGGGTCCTCCTCCTGGTCGGGACCGAGGCGATCCGGCAGAAGACCCACCTGCAGCAGGCGGGGCGCTGGGCGGGCCGGTGGCTCCCCGGTGTCACGCCGTACGTGCTGTCGCTCCTGACCCTCGGAGGCGGGGTGGTGTTGCTCATCTCGGGCGCCACCCCGGGCGTTCCCTCCCGGCTCCGGTGGCTCGGCCAGGTGCTCCCGCTTCCGGTGATCGAACTCTCCCATTTCATCGGCAGCATGGCGGGGATGGCTCTGGTGATCCTTGCCTGGGGCCTGAGCCGCCGCCTCGATGCGGCGTACTACGCCGCGCTGATCCTGTTGGGCGTGGGGATCGGGGCCTCGCTCCTCAAGGGGGCGGACTACGAGGAGGCGATTCTTCTCGCCGGAATCACCCTGGTCATGCTCCCCTCCCGGCGCCGGTTCTACCGGCGCACCCGACTCACCGCGGAGCCGCTCTCAACCGAGTGGATCATCACGGTGCTCCTAGTGATCGTCGCGGTACTGGCACTCGGGGAATTCCGCTACCGGCACGTTACGTATGCCGACGAGCTCTGGTGGCGCTTCGCGCTCCTTGCGGACGCGCCCCGGTTTCTCAGGGCGACGGTCGGAGCGCTCACGGTCTTCGCCGGATTCGGCCTGGTTCGCCTGCTGCGGCCCGCCCGGGCCGAGCCCACGCTTCCCGGCGCCACCGAGCTCGATCGCGTCGAGGCGCTGGTGGCCCAGGGCCACTCGGCCACGGCCAACGTGGCCCTCACCGGCGACAAGGCGCTGCTGTGGAGCGAGCAGGGCGAGGCGCTCATCGCCTACGGCGTTTCGGGCAGGTGCTGGGTTGCCATCGGCGATCCGGTGGGCCACGCGGACCAGCGGGCGGAGCTCACCTGGGCGTTCCGGGCGCTGGCCCACCGCCATGCCGGATGGACGGTGTTTTACGAGGTCGGCCGCGAGCATCTGCCGCTCTACATCGATCTTGGCCTCACCCTCTCCAAGCTCGGCGAGGCGGCCAAGGTGCCGCTCACCACGTTTTCCCTTGACGGCAGCAGCCGGCGCGGCCTCCGCCGCACCTGCCGCCAGCTCGAGCGGGCTGGCGCGACATTCGAGATCGTTCCGCGCGAGGAGGTGCCCGCCCTGATTCCGGAACTCCAGCGCGTCTCGACCGAGTGGCTCGAGTCGAAGCGGACCCGGGAGAAAGGGTTTTCGCTCGGGGGCTTCGATCCCGCGTACCTCCGGCGGTTCCGCCACGCCGTGGTGCGCCGAGAGGGCCGGATCGTCGCCTTTGCGAATCTTTGGGAGACCGGGAGCCGCGAGGAGGCATCCCTCGACCTGATGCGGTACTCCCGAAACGCTCCAGACGGCGTCATGGAATTCCTGTTCACCAACGTCTTCCTACACTGCCGGGAGGAGGGGTACCGGTGGTTCAACATCGGGATGGCGCCGCTGTCCGGCTTCGAAAAGAGGGGCCTCGCACCGCTCTGGCACCGAGTTGGCGCACTGTTTTATGAACACGGCGAGCGCTTTTACAACTTCCGCGGCGTCCGCAATTTCAAGGAGAAATTCGACCCGGTGTGGGAGCCTCGCTATCTCGCGTCGCCGGGCGGCCTCGCCCTGCCCCGCATCCTCGCCAGCATCGCCGCGCTCATCTCAGACGGCTGGCGGGGTGTGGTAAGCAAGTGAGGGGAGGTGTATCTCACGCCTCCTCTGCCGGCTACTTGGGCGCCGATTCGGCGGACAGCGCCGCCGCGCCCATGAATCCGACCCAGGTGATCAGGAAGGTCGCCGAGAGTGCCAGATCGGGCCCCCCTGAATCAGGCCCGCCGCCAGCGGCGGAAGCCGGATCATAGGCCGCAACGCCGGCCGGGCCGAGGCGTTAGAATCCGTCGCCATGCACCCCCTCCTCGACCTTGACCGTCATCCGGTGATTGGGCACCGCGGAGCATCGGGCAGCGCACCCGAGAACACTCTCGAATCCTTCGGGCTGGCCCTCGACCAGGGCGCCGACGGCCTGGAGCTCGACTTGCGCCTCTCGGCCAATGGCGTGCCGCTGGTGGTGCACGACCCCACCCTGGAGCGCACCACCAATCGCTCCGGCCTGATCTCGGCGCTGCCCACCTCGACTATTCAGTCGGCCGACGCGGGCTATCGTTACAGCCCGGACGGCGGGGAGACATTCCCATGGCGGGGCCGCGGAGTTCGCGTTCCCTCCCTGCTCGAGGTCCTGGAGCGGTTCCCCCGGACGCCGCTGATCATTGAGGTCAAATTGGTCGAGGTAATCGGGCCCGCCCTGCGCCTGTTGATCGATCGCGCCGCTGCGGATCGCACCCTCATCGCCTCCTTCCTGGAGGAGGCGCTGCGGCCGTTCCGCGCTGCCGGATTCAAGACCAGCGGCTCCCGGCGAGGCATCACCCGGCTCTGGCTCAGGTCACTCGTCGGGCTCCCGCCGGGGCCGACACCCGACCAGGCCTACGCGGTGCCCGACCGATATAAGGATCGGGTCCGGGTGGCCTCGGCGCGATTCATCCGGGCGGCGCGCCGGGGTGGCTGCCCGGTCCACGTGTGGACAGTGAACGAAGCGGGGCGGGCGCGGGAGCTCTGGGCCTTGGGCGCCTCGGGGATGATTACCAACTTTCCTGCTCTACTACTCGCCGAGCGCAACCGCCTCTTTCCCGCCGAGAACCTCGGGGCGCCCTGACTCCCTACCTGGATCTCGCCCTCGCCAGATCCTCGATGACCGCCCCAAGTCCCACCGGCCGCCCGAGAAACTCCTCGACCACCTCTCGGGCCGGCCGCTCCGCGCCGAAGCGGTAGAGTCGGGAGCCCACCCAGCGGTACCATCCCGGATCGCCGGTGGTGAACCGGCCGCGCCGGGCGATGAGCCGGGCCCGGATGTCCGCGATGAGAATCGCGCCGAAGGCGTAGTTCAGCATGTAGCCCGGGCTGTCTACCAGCTGGCCCCGCATGGCCCACCAGGAAAGCTCCGGATGGGGTCGGATCCGGAGGTACTCGCGGGTGATCTCGGTCCAGATCTCGTTGGGACTGCGCTCGGGTGACCGATGCGCCCGGATCTCGAACAGCGACCACGCCACGTCCAGCACGATACCGGCGTACTTGGCCCGGATCGAGCTGGCGAGGGGCGCCGATCTCCCCAGGAACCGCCGCTGCCACGCCGGCTCGTACACCTCGAGCGCCGCCAAGTCCGCGATCGCCTCGGTGAAGGTGTCGCTATCGGGCCAATCGGTATAGGCGCCGCGGGTCCGGATGGCGGCGATATGCACGGCGTGGCCTTCCTCGTGCAGCAGTTCTTCGAGGTTCCCGAGGCCGCCGATCCGGTACGAGGTGAAGATCCAAGGCTCTACCGGGTTTCGCGCGCCGAAGTCGGTGAAGGAGATCGGATATTTCCCCTGGCGCGGCTCCAGGTCGAAGTGCACCCCGATTTTTGGGAGATCTGCACCGAGGGACCGGTAGAACCGCTCGGTGAGCGGGCGGAGTGAATCCCGGGGGATCCCCGGTGAGAGCGTCCGCCCGGCCTCGTCGGTCAGGTAGTAGAAGTCCCACGGCTCGACCAGCGTGTCCGGCATGATGGCACGGAACCCCTCGAGCACCCGCACCAGCCATCGCTCCAGAGTATCCGGCGGCACACCCAACGCCCGGGCGCGCCCCTGCATGGGAGAACTGTCGGGGCGCCATGAGCTCACCCGAAGCCGCACCATCGCCCGATAGGGGCTCGCTTCCGCGTCGTCTCCGTTGACGCTCCGCCACACCGGTCCGAGCGCCATGAAGAGCCGGCGGCGGCGCTCGGGATCGTCGGCGCGTCCCAGCAAGCCCAGGATCGACAGTCGGTCCAGGGTGTCGCCGTCCACCACGATCCGGCGCGCCGCAGCGCCGTAGCACTCGAAGGTGTGCGCGGTGAGCGAGTCGCGGCGGGCCACTCGCAATGCCTCCGGGGAGGGAGGGGAGCAATCCGGCTCGCGGAATCCCGGGGCCCTACGATTGGCTCGTTCGGGATGGATCCTGGCAAGCCGGCCGGCGAGGTGGGCCAGCGCCTTGAGGTCGGCCGGCGACAGCCGCGCGGATTGCACCCGATCGAGCAACCCCGCTACCCGGTCGCGGGCGCGTATCGTCCGTTCCACCAGGGAGTCGAGTGGCACCCCTCGGGGCGAGATCGTCGCGCCGAGGCTTTCGGTCAGGCGGGTTTGATCATTCAGGGTCTGCAGCTCGAGCCACGCCGATTCGACCGCGGCAAGCGACCCGCTCCGGGCGGCGGCCTGGGCAAAGGCGGGCGCCGGAAAGGAAAGGAGAACGGCGATGAGCGCGCTACGCCACGAAGCGCACCGCGTATACCGGAGGGAGATGCTGGGAGACCGGGCTCCAACTGTCTCCCTGATCCTGGGTGACCCAGAGGGAGCCGGTGGTGGTCCCGAAGGCCAGCCGATTTCCGCTTGAATCGATATCGAGGGCATGGCGGAAGGTAAGGTCGTAGGCGTGATCCTGGGGAAGCCCCCGGCGGAGAATCTCGAAGCTCTTGCCTCCGTCCCGGGTGCGGGTAACCACCACATGCCCATCGGGCGGAATCCGGTGCTGGTCGCTGACGCCCGGTACGAACCAGGCGGTATCCGGCTCACGAGGGTGGACCGCCACGGCGAATCCGAAGGTCGAGGGCTCGACGCCGAGGATTTCCCGCCAACTGCCGCCTCCGTCGTCGGTCCGGAAGATGCCGTTGTGATGCTGGGCCCACATCGTCTCCGGGCGGGCCGCGCACAGTACCACCCGGTGGGGATCCTGAATCCCGGGATCGAGGGCGCGCTCCGGCGGCATATAAGCCGCACGCATCCCCTGGGCCCGGCAGGCCCAGGAGGCGCCCCCGTCCGTGGTGACCCAGACTCCTCCACAGGAAACGCCGACGGAAACCCGGCGAGGGTCGCGGGGATCCACCAGGATAGAATGGATGCCCGGCAGATCGGCCCCACCGCCGAACCACTCGGCGCGTCCGGGGTGATCCCACAGCGGGCGGATCAATTCCCACGATTCGCCGCTGTTGTCGCTCCGGAACAGCCCGCCGGGAATGGTGCCGCACCAAATCCGCCCCGGCTCGGCTGCGCCTCCAGCCTCGAGCGCCCAGATCAGCGAGACTGCGGGAGGGATCAGGTCGCCGGCCGGCGTTTTCACCGAGGCAGGCTCGCCCGCGGGGAAGGCTGGGGTCGCCACCTCCCGCCAGGTCTTTCCCCGATCGTCCGAGCGGTGGAGCTTCACGCCGAAATGACCGTGGTTGAGCGCGGCGTAGCGGGCGCCA
>JBGPVQ010000099.1:0-8486 GCA_041491785.1 Gemmatimonadota bacterium
ATAGAAATCCGCGACCTCCGCGGCCTGGTGCGCACCAAGGACGACAGCCTGCTGTTTGATCTCGACCACGTCGAGCTGCCGGGGACCTCCGTGCGGGGCTCGGGCCGCCTGGATTGGCCCCGTGATACGATCCTCTACCACTTCAGTTTTCAGGCGCCCAGACTCTCGCTCGCGGACCTTCGGTGGGTGTCGCCCCAGTTTCCCGATTTCACGGGAGCCGCCCGGGTCAGGGCCCAGTCGACCAGCGGCGCGCGAACCGAGTTTGACATCCGCGATCTCTCGGTGGGAGATAGTTCCAGTCGGGTCTCCGGGCGGCTCGTGGCCATCACCGACGTGTACCGGGGCCTCGGATTTCGCGGTCTGGCACTCTCGCTGACGAATCTCGACCTCGACGTGGTCCGGCCGTACCTCGACTCGCTGCCCTTCCACGGCCGCCTGACCGGCCGTCTCGGCGCCGACGGTTTCTTCGACGACATGACAATCTCACTGGACTGGCAATTTCACGATGCGCGGGTCGAGGGCGGAGCGGAAAGCCGCCTCGCGCTCGACGGCCGGGTCAAGCTGGGCGGTGCTGATGGCATGTACTTCGATGGCGCGCGGCTTTCCGACTCGGACGTTGATCTGCGCACGGTGCGCCTGGTGGCGCCCGCGGTGATTCTAGAGGGCGGCCTCCGCCTCGCAGGCACCCTCACCGGGCCGTGGAAGAATGTGGTCTTCGACGGAACGGCCGAGCACCGGGACGGTGAACGTCCCCCGAGCCGGCTGCAGGGCAGAGTGCGGCTCGATACCCGGGGCTCGGTCCTGGGTCTGGAGGCCGACGTGGTTCTCGATTCACTGCGCTTCGACGGCATCCGCCGCACTTTCCCCACGCTGACCGCCAATGGCGGGCTGGGTGGACGGCTGAAGCTCGGCGGGTCGCTGGATCGCTTGTCGATCGACGCCGACCTCGCCGGCGGGCTCGGTGGCATCGCGGCGCACGGCCGGGCGACCCTCACTCCACCCCGGTGGGGGGCGGATTCGCTCCTCCTCCGCTTTGCGCGGCTGGATCTGGCCGAGCTCACCGGCGGGGGACCCCACACCCAGCTCCAGGGCACGCTGGAAGCCAGCGGTGTGATCGACTCCGCCGCCGCTCCCTCGGGGCATGCGACACTGCGATTGGGTTCCGGCCGGATCCGGGAGTTCCGGCTTGACTCCGCCGCCGCGGCCGTTCATGCCGCGGACAGCCTGATCACGCTGGACACCCTTCAGGGATTCTGGGATGCCGGCCGGGTCGACGGCGGAGGTTCGCTGGGGTGGATGCCCCCCAAGAGTGGCCGCATGGCCTTCCATGCCGAGGCGCGGGACCTCGCCGCCTTCGACTCGCTGGCGCTCGGGCTGACCGGGCTTACCCGCGATACCACCATCGGGGATCGGGAGATGAGCGGGCGTGCGCGCGGCGATCTGGTACTCGACGGCGCGTTAGGGGCGCTCACGCTCAAAGGGAACGCCGAGGTGGAGCCGTTCAATTGGCTCGGCTATCGCGCGGTGCACCTGCGGGGCGAGCTGGGCTGGGCCACGTCGGGTCCGGCCCTCGACGCGGTGGTCTCGGCGGATTCGCTCGGCGTGCGGGAGTTGATTTTCACGAGGCTCTCCGGGCGGGTGCGGGGCCGGCCGGATTCGCTGCAGTGGCTCGCTTCCGGTGCGGGTAAGGGCGTCACCCACGCCGGCGCGGGAGGGCGCCTGGTCCGCCGCCCGGAGGGACGAATGCTGCATGCGGACAGCCTCGATCTCGACTTGGGAGGGCGGAGCTGGCGGCTGGCGGCGCCGTTCGACATGCGGTTGCGCGATTCGACCGTCTGGCTCGACACTGCCCGGCTGGCCACCACCGACGGGTCCGGGAGCGTCGAGCTGGCCGGCACAACTCCCGGCCGTGCCGATGGCGACCTGACTCTCACCGCGCTCGGCGTGTATCTGGTGGACCTCTACGCTCTCGCGCAGCATGACACCGCCGGCATTCGCGGCACGGTGACGCTGGATGCGCGGCTGGGCGGATCGGCCCGCTCGCCGACGCTCCGGGGCACCGGAGCCCTCACCGGTCCGGTGTTCGGGGACTTCCAGGCGCCGCTCATCCGCACCGCGTTCGACTATCGGGAAGGGCTGCTTCGCTCCAACCTGACATTCTGGCGGACCGGGAAACCGTTCCTGCAGGTGGACGCGAGCCTGCCGCTGGATCTGGCGCTGCAGGGGGCCACCCGCCGCGAGCTTCCCGGCCCGCTCTCCATCATAGCCAGCGGAGACAGCATCGATCTCGCGCTGGCCGAGGCGTTCACTCCGAATCTTCGCAAGGTGACCGGGCTGTTCGACCTCGACGCGCGGGTCGAAGGCAGCTGGGACGCTCCCCGTCTCGCGGGCCATGCCCGGATCCGCGACGGGGGGGCCGACGTCCCCGGCCTGGGAGTTCGCTACGGCCCCGTCACCGGCGGCATCCGGTTCAACAGCGACTCGATGGTGGCGGATGGCGTGACCATCGGCGGGCGAACCGGGGAGCTGACGGTCTCGGGGGGGCTTCGCCTCGAGCGCCTCACCCAGCCGGTGCTGGGGTTTCACCTTGCCGCGCGTGACTTCGAGTTGATCAACGTGGAGGACTACCTCAAGCTCCGCGCCACCGGGGACATCCGGCTCACCGGGCCGCTGATGCACCCGACCATGACCGGCCGCGCCAGTCTGTCGAACAGCGTGATCTATTTCGCCGACCTGGTGACCAAGGACATCGTGAACCTCGAAGATCCGCTGAACGCCGACCTGGTCGACACGCTGGCGCTCCGGCGGCAGGATCTGCGGGCGAACTTCCAGAGCCGATTCCTCGACTCGCTCACCATTCGCGACCTCGAGTTCAGCGTCGGTGACGCCGTCTGGCTCCGCTCCAACGAGGCCAACTTCCAGCTGGAGGGGCGGGTGCGGGTGAACAAGACGCGCCGGCTCTACCGGATGGACGGCGTCCTCGATACTCCGCGCGGCACTTATACCCTCAAGGTGGGGGGCGTCATCAATCGGCCGTTCACCGTCGAACGCGGGACGGTGCGTTATTTCGGCAATCTCAACGCCGAGCTGGACGTGCAGGCGCGGCACTTGGTCAAGATGCCGCAAGGGAGCGGCAGCGACATTCCGGTGATCGTCCGCATCACCGGCACGCTGGCGGTGCCCAAACTCGAGCTGACCACGCCACCCGACCGGCCGCCGATGTCGGAGCCGCAGTTGATCTCGCTCCTCATGCTCGGCACCACCGACCCCACGGCCGCCCAGTTCGGCAATACCGACCAGAAGGTCCAGGCCGCGGTGGCGCTCGCCGCGAACGCACTCTCGAGCGAGCTTCAGCGCGCCCTGATCTCCGAGAGCGGAGCCTTCGACGTCGTGGAGATCCGGCCCGGGCTGGCCACCAGCGGCCTAGTCGGCCGCGCTACGTCCACACCGACCCAGTTCGCCGTGGGGCGAGCGCTCACCAGCAAGCTGTTCGTGACGGCGAACGCCGGCCTCTGTCTCAACTCGGGACAATCCGGGTTCAGCGCGAGGAACCTCGGCGCGAGCTTGGAGTACCGATTCAGCCGGCCGCTCCGCTTCCTTATCTCCGCCGAGCCGGTCCAATCCTGCTTCGCCCGGGTGGCCGATGCCTTCGCGACCACCAAGCGCTACCAGTTCGGAGCGGAGCTCCGATGGGATCACGATTACTGAATGGGGCGCATCCTCCTGATCACCAATCCGGTGGCGGCGCGCACCGATGCCGCCACCCCGTATCGCATCGCGGAGATCCTCCATCGGGCGGGATGGAGCACCGAGATCGCGGCCACCGCGAAGCCCGGCGACGCCCGCACCTTCGCGGGAGAGGGCGTGTCGGCGGGGATGGACGCCGTGGTGGTGTTCGGGGGCGACGGGACCACCATGCAGGCCGCGGCGGCGCTGGTGGGCACCGAGGTCGCCCTCGTCCTCCTTCCCGGCGGTACCGGCAACCTCCTTGCGGGGAACTTGCGGATTCCGTCAGACCCGGCGAGGGCGATTCGCGCGCTACTCCGGGGGCGGCGGCGCAGGATCGATCTGGGCCGGGTCGAGCTCCCCGATGGCGCCCACTACTTCGGGGTGGCCTGCGGGGCGGGGGTGGACGCCCGCGTGATGGGGGAGACTGCCACGGCCGCGAAGCGGCGCTGGGGCATCGGCGCCTACATGGCGACCACGCTTCGCGTCCTCCCCCAGGTCCGGAGTACCGCCTGCACCGTGACGGTCGACGGTACCCGGCTCGAACTCCTGGCGGCGCTGGTCCTGATCATGAATTGCGGCGAGATGATCCCTCCGCTGGTACGGGTGCGTCCCGAGATCAATCCGGAGGATGGCGTGCTGGACCTAATCGCGATCGCGGTGGACTCACCCTGGCAGGGCATCCGCCGACTGATCCGGGTGATTCTGGAGGGCCGGCGGGCGGAGATTCGCGAGTCGCCTTACGTGCGGTACGCCCGGGGGGAGCGCTTCACCCTGGAAACCGCGGAGCCGCTCCCGGTCCAGTTCGACGGCGACCCGGTGGGTCGCACGCCATTCACCGCCGTCGTGGTGCCCAAGGCCATCACGGTCATGACCCCAGCGGACTGAGTCACCAGACCTCTCGTATTGCGCGTTCGGCGAACTGACTACATTCTTGACAGACCATGACCGACTCCGTTCTCCTCATTCACGACGACCCCGGCCTGCTGCGCACGATCGGGGCGCGGTTCGAACAGGCGAGTTGCGAGGTGCTGCGGGAGCTTGGAGGGGAGGCGGGTCTGGCGACGCTGGACCGGGCCCGCCCGGATGCGGTGTGCCTGGCGGTGCACCTGGCCGACGGGGTGCCTGACCTGGTGCGACGACTGGCCGGGCTGGAGGCGATGGTGGTGGTGTTCGGCGAGCAGGTTGCCCCCGCGGTCGCGGCCCGGCTGCTGGGCGCGGGCGCGAGCCGGATCGTGGAGACGGCGGCGGACCCCGAGCTGCTGGTCGCAGTGGCCCGAAACGCGGCGGCGGAAGGCCGCCGGCGTCGCGTCGCGGATTTCCTGCATCGCGCCGGCTCGCCCCGGTTCGGCGCCGACTCCCTGGGTGCTTCCCCGGCGATGCGCCAGCTGGCGCATCAGATCGGTCTCCTGGCGCAGAGCGAGCGCACCACCCTTCTCCTCACCGGAGAAACCGGTGTGGGCAAGGCCTGGGCGGGCCGGCTGATTCATGACCAGAGCGTCCGGGTGGGCCGGCCGTTCCTGCAGGTACGCCTCGCCAGTCTCAACCCGTCGTACCTTGAAAGCCACATCTTCGGACACGAAAAGGGCGCCTTCGTCGAGGCCACGGAGCGGCGCCGCGGCCTGCTAGAGCTGGCCGACGGTGGCACCCTGCTGCTTCGGGAAATCGCCGACCTTCCCGCCGAGTTGCAGCCCAAGCTCCTGCGCGTCCTCGAGACCAAGACTTTCCGGCGGCTCGGAGGGACCCAGGACCTTTCGGTGGACACCAGGCTGATGGTCACCACGCGCCGCGAGCTGGCCGGGGAGGTGGAGGCCGAGCGCTTCCGGCAGGACCTGTTCTATCGCCTGAGCGTAATGCCCTTCGCCATCCCGCCGCTTCGGGAGCGCACCGTAGAAGACCGCAACGCGCTGGTGGCCGCGATCCATGGCGAATGCAAGGTGATCTACCCCGACGGCCCCCAAGCCATCTCGCCCGAAGCCCTGGGCCGCCTGCTGGACTACCCCTGGCCGGGGAACGTGCGGGAAATGGAGAGCGTGCTGGAGCGCGGAATGATCATCGCAAAGGGACAGATCGTCATCGGGGTCGAACATCTTCCGGGCGAGTTCCGTGCCCGCCCGGGCATCGGCGACCGGCGCCACACCCCTATGAGCCTCGACGTGCTGGAGCACCAGCACATCGAACGGACCCTGCGCTACCACGGGGGCAATCGCACCCGCGCCGCGAAGGAGCTGGGGATTTCCCGCGCGACCCTGATCAATAAGATCAAGCTGTACGGCATCACCGATTAGGGAATCTCGATGCCGATGCCCCCGAGACCGCCCGCCACCGACGCGATGGATTGCCGCGCCTGCGGCCGGCAGGAGCGGGCTTCGGAAGGGTATCCCTGCGTCCGATGCGGCACCTTCATCTGCGTGATTTGTACCCTTCGTGGCATCGACCTCTGCCGCCGGTGCGCGGCGAAGCCCGAAGCCTCCTCCCCGACGGCGTGAAGCGGAAGCTCGTCCTCTTCGACATCGACGGCACCCTCCTCCTGAGCGCCGGCGCGGGCCGGCGGGCCATCCTGAGCGCGCTCGGCGGACAGGTCGGGGACCCGCGGGCGCTGGAGGGGATCCGCTTCGACGGGAAAACCGACCCGCAGATCGTGGTGGAGCTGCTCGAAGCGGCGGGGCACTCGAGCCCCTCCGAGCCCACCCGGGTGGCGGCGGTGCTGGCGCGCTACGTGACCCACCTCGAGCGCGACCTCGCGGTGCACGGCCACCGCTCGCGGGTGATGCCGGGGGTGCCGGCGCTGCTCGACGCGCTCGACGCCGACGCCACGGTGCTGCTCGGGCTCCTGACCGGCAACGTGGAGCCGGGCGCCACGCTCAAGCTCCGCGCCGCGGGGCTCGATCCCGGACGATTCTTGGTGGGCGCCTTCGGCTCGGACCACCCGCACCGAGGCCAGTTGCCGCCGATTGCGGCGCGGCGCGCGGAGCCGCACTTCGGACGGGTGCCGAGCGGCCGGGAGGTGGTCATCATCGGCGACACGCCGGCGGACGTGGCCTGCGCCCGAAGCATCGGGGCCCGCACCGTCGGCGTGGCCACCGGCGGGTACACCACGATCCAGCTCGAAGCCGCGGGCGCCGATGCGGTTTGCGCCGATTTCAGCGACCTCGCGCGCGCGCGGGAGGCGATCCTATCCTAGAGCGCGAGCTCAAAGCGGTCGTGGCCGACGCCGGAGCGGTGCGGACCCGGCTCCTCGCGGCCGGCGCGCGCCCCGGCTTCGCGGGCATGCTGATCGATCAGCGGTACGACCGGGACGGCCGACTGCTGGCCGTGGACGAAGTACTCCGCCTCCGGGTGTTTCGGGGCCCCGACGGCCACGACAAGGCGGTCCTCGGCTGGAAGGGCACCACCACGGTCACTGCCGAGGGCTACAAGGCGCGCCGCGAACTGGAGTACGGTATCGAAAGCGCCGGGGCTCGGCCCGAGGAGTTGCTGGAAGCGCTGGGCTACGGCGTGATTCAGCGGATCGAGCGCTATGTGGAGTACTATCGCCTGGGAGAAACCGACGTGCGGCTGGAGTGGTACCCGAGAATGGATGTGCTGATCGAGGTGGAGGGCGACGAGGCTGGAATCGAAGTGGCGCTTCGCGCGACCGGCCTGCCGCGCGGGGCGTTCACGCCGGAGCCGCTCCCGCTCTTTGCCGAACGATTTGCCGCCCGAACCGGACGCCCCGCGGCGCTGGCGCTGGCCGAGCTGGCGGGTGAGGTGCCCACCTGGGAACGGAGATGAGCGGCTCGAACCCGCCGCCGAGCCTGCCGGAGCTGGGCCCGCTGCTGGGCCGACTGATCACGCCTCCGGAGAGCACCAGCCAGCCCGCCGCGCTGCTCGAGCCGGCCCGGCTGGAGCTGCTCACCGCGCTGTTCGATCGCGCCGGGGCGGCCCGACAATCGCTCGCGTCCGGCGATACCGAAGCCGCCCGCGCCGCCTTGGGTCCCGGTGCCTGGCTCGACGCCTGGGGCAAGGCGGTAACCGCCGCGCTCGCGGCGCTCACCGCCGAGATCGATCGGCGGCTCAAGGATGCGGCGCGGATCGCGCGCCTCCCGGCCAGGCAGCTCCTGGCGCGATTGCCGACGCCGGACGATCGGCGCGTCCTCTCGGCGCGGCTCGCCGCCCAGGGCATTGGGCTGGAGGCCGCCGCCGCACGCATGGACCGGGGCGCGACGGAGTGGAGTGACGCGGTGCGCTGGGCCGCCGGCGAGCTCGAAGGCGCCTGGGAGGGCTTGGTCGCCACGGCGCGAAGTGAGCTCGCCGCGTGGGACGCTCGGGGTGCCGAGATTCGCGCCTGGCGTCGGCCCTGGACATCCCTGATCGCCGGCGGCACGGTCCTGGTTGCGGTGTTCACCTGGCTCGGTCTCGTCCTCGGCGGCTTTCTCCCCGTGCCCGACTGGCTGCGGCCGGCGGCGGAGTGGGTCTGGAATCTTCCGTGACCGTGATCGGACTGGGAATCGATCTGGTGGATGTGAAGGAAGCCGAGCGCCTGCTCACCCGATGGGGGGACCGCTTCCTGGACCGAGTGCTCACCGCGGCGGAGCGCGAGTATGTCCTCCGGTTCGAGCAGCCGGCCAAGCATCTGGCGGTCCGCCTTGCCGCCAAGGAAGCCGTTTACAAGGCGTTGCAGAGCGTGCCGGGGGCGCGCGAGGTGCGCTGGCGCCACATCGAGGTGGTGCGCAACGGCGACGGACGTCCCACAATCGTTCTCCACGGTGATGCCGCTC
>JBGPVQ010000100.1:0-8467 GCA_041491785.1 Gemmatimonadota bacterium
CGACGCCGTAGACCATGTTCCCAATTCCGGCCCGATCGTGGGCGTCGGAGCCGATCGATATCAGCACCCCCAGCTCCCGGGCGCGGCGAAGCACCCGCCAGTCCAGATCCAGCCGGTGCGGATCGGCGTTGATCTCGATGGCAACCCCGGTGGCCGCGGCTTTGGCAAAGACCCGCTCCAGATCGAGCGGGTAGGCTTCCCGTGAAAGGAGCAGCCGGCCGGTGGGGTGGCCCAGGATGGTGAGATAGGGGCTGTCGAGCGCCCGGAGCACCCGGGCGGTCATCTCCACCTCGCTCATGGCAAAGCGGGAGTGGATCGACCCGATCACGAATTCGAAGCCCGCCAGGGTGGCGTCGTCGTAGTCGAGCTGCCCGTCCGCAAGGATGTCCGACTCGATTCCCTTGAGCACCCGGACATCTTCCAGTACCGCGTTGACCGCGTCGATTTCGGCCCACTGCCGGTGGAGATCGTCCACCGAGAGCCCGCCGGCGTAGGCCGCGGCCTTGCTGTGATCGGTGAGCCCGACATACGCGTAGCCCGCCTCGTGGCATGCCCGGGCGAGCTCCTCGATGCCGAGCACCCCGTCGGAGTAGCTGGTATGGCAATGGACGAAGCCCTGAAGATCCACGGTCTCCAGGAGCCGCGGGAACGGCCCTGCCGCGGCGCGCTCGACGTCGTCCCCGCCCTCGCGGAGCTCGGGCGGAATCTCGGCCAGCCCTAGTGCGCGGTAGAGCGTCGCTTCGTCCGGGGTCGCCACGAACTGGCTGCCCTTCCAGAGCGCCGCGCCGTCGAGGCCGAAGCCGCGCGCCGAGGCACAGGAGGCGAGGCGTTCCAGGTGGGCGTCGCTGCCGGTGGCCTGGACCAGCACGGCCCCCAGGTTGACCGGCGGCGTCACTACGATCCGGGCCGCCATGCCGCCGGCGGTGCGGAGGGTAACCCGGCGCTCATCCACCCCGGCCACCTCGTCGATTCCCGGAAGCTCCCCGAGCGCGCGGAAGATCTCCCCAGCCGGAATCTCCCCGACCGCCACGAGCACCAGCTCCCGCACCACCTCGCAACGCCTCCGGACCTCCCCGGCGATGATGGCCTTGGCGACGCCGGGCAGCCGCTCGAGCGCGGCCCGCAGGGTTTCCGCTTCCTCCGCGGCGTGGTGGGAGAGTCGGAACGCCTGGGCCCGCCGGAGGAAGGCGATGCCATTGACCACGTTCTCCGCGGTTCGGGGACCGAATCCCGGGAGCGCCGCCAGGCGCCCGTCGCGCCCGGCCACCTCGAGCTCCGCGAGCGATTCGATACCCAGCCGGTCATGGATGGCGCGAACCCGCGAGACGCCGAGGCCGGAGATGCCGAGCATCTCGACCAACCCCGCCGGCACGTCTTCGCGCAGCTGCTCGAAGAGCTCGGAGCGGCCCACGGCCACCAACTCCTGCACGATGGCGAGAGTGCCGGGCCCGACGCCCTTGGCCGCTCCGAGTGATCCATCGGCCAGCGCCTCGGCGGGCTCCACGGTCAGGCCGCTCACCGCCTTCGCGGCGGTGCGGAACGCCCGCACCCGGAAGGGGTTCTCACCCTTGAGCTCGAGATAGGAGGCAATCTGGTCGAGCACATGCGCCACGGAGGTACGGTCCATGCTCATGCGGATGCCTCGAGACGCCAAGCCAGCTCCAGCAGCTCTTCCATTCCCTCGACCGAGTGAAGCCCCGCCTCGCGCCCTCCCGCGAGCGCGGGCGTGAAGAGCGGCGTTCCGTCCGGCCGCCGGAGCGATCGGGGGCGCGGGCCGTCGACCTCCACCGAGGTGAAGCCGTCCCTGCCGCGATGGATGCCGAACACCGCAAGGAGGGAGAGCACTTCCCCGTTCACTGTTACGAACCAGCCGTCGAGCGGCTCGGGTGGAGCGCCGGCGACCGGGACGCCCCACACCCGCCGCGCCGGCAGCTGGATGTAGCGGGTCGCTCCCGCGGCCGCCGAGCCGCCGGGAGATGCCTCGGGCCGGCCGGCGAGAATCGCCCGCAGCGCCTCCTCATGCACCACCGCCGTGCGCGCTCCGTCCATCCAATAGAGATACGCCCGATGGACGAAACCCACGAGGGCGTCCACCGCGGGCCCCAGCCCGGCCTCCGGGCGGAGCTCCTGCAGCAGCTCGACGACCTCGCGTACCAGGAGGAACCCGTCGCGATCGTGGGGGTCGCGGCCCGCCGCGGCGATGCCGTCGCGGAGGTGGGGGAAGCGCTCCTCCGCGATACCGCCGAACACCAGCGTAAACGGAGTGGGCCGGGATCCCTCCATCCGGATTCCCGCGGGAGAAAGGCGTCGAGCACCCGGACGAACTGCTCGGGCGCCTCGACGTAGGGAACGTGCCCGCAGTCCGGGATGGGGTGCAGCGGGGCGCCGAGGATGCGCGCGAGCTCGGCGGCGGTCGCGATCGGGATCGGATCGTCCTCGCCGTGGAGGACGACCGCGGGAACCCGGAGGAGGCCCAGCGGCGGCCGCAGGTCGAAGTCGCCCAGGCTCTCCCAGACCTCCTGCTGGGTACGGCCGGTAATCCGGAACGGAGTGAGTTCTCGGGCGCGCCTCCAGTCGTGGAAATAGCCGGCGACCGAGAACTCGAACATCCGCTGACGGTACGCCTCGACGTTGCGCTCCCGGAGTCCGCCGGCTTGGACCGCGCGCCGCTCCGCCTGTACCTCGGGCGCGTTGTTGCGTTCGGCGAGGCGCCGTTCAAACTCCGCGCGGGCTCCCCGCCACGGCGGCGCGCAGGACACCAGGGCCAGGCGCTCGATCCGGGTGGGGTACTCGACGGCGTAGAGCAGGGCGAGGAGCCCGCCCCATGAGTAACCAGCGAGCGTCAGCCGCTGGAGGCCCCACAGGGTGCGCAGGACCTCCAAGTCCTCGACCTGCTCGCGCCAGCCGACCGGCACATCGCGGGGTACCGGCGAGCGACCCCCGCCGCGCTGGTCGTAGTACACCAGCGTGCGGCCAATGGCGAGCCGATCGAAGCCGGGAAGGAGATAGTCGTGATGCGCGCCGGGGCCCCCGTGCAGTACGACCACCGGCGGCCCCAGGCCGACCCGCCGCTCGAACAAGGTGACACCGCGGACCGCTCGCGTGGCGGTGGTCTCAGGCATATTCGGCCAGCAGCTGGGGGACCGTGATCGGGTCAGCTACAAGAGCACGGCGAGCGCATCGGCAACCTTCTTCACCTCCGCGACTTCGGCGGGCGAAAATGGATCCGGGACGTCGCTGTCCACATCGATCTGTCCGAGAATCAGCGCGCCGCGGCGGATCAAGACCACCAGCTCCGACCGGGTGAAGACGTTGCAGGCGATGTAGTGCTCGACGGCGCGTACGTCGCCGACATTCTGATCGACCCCGGTCGCCACGGCGGTCCCGCAGACTCCCTGCCCCACCGGGATTCTGCGGTGCTCGGTTTTCCGGCCGCTCCACGCCTCCAGCACCAACTCCTCGCCATGCAACATGTACAGGTACACCGAGGTATATGGCGCGCCCGCCGCCTGGATCCGTTCGGCGGCCAGCTGCAGCAGCTCCGCCGAGGGTACCTCCCGGGTGAAGGCACCTCGGAGGGCGGCGATGATTCGGTCTCCTGGCAACACGGCCATCCGGATCCCCTGGTGATTTGCCGGTCTCCGAAAGTAATCCTATCTTCCGCGTTCACTCGCCTCGGCGCAGTCCTCGATGTCCAGTCCGTACCCGATCGCCACCTTGCTCGGCGCGCTGCTCTTCCTGCTTCGGCACGAGCCGGAATCGTCGCGCGACCAGACCGCACTGGTTTCGGCGATCCGGACCGCGCTCGATGGGGCAGATCTGGTCCTCACCGCGGAGCCGGAGTCGTTGTCGGTCAACGGAGCGGCGGTAGCCCGCGAGGCGCCGGGTGCGGCGCTGCTCAACGAGCAATTGCTGGTGCACGGGCTCCGCCGCGCCCAGGTTCCCGGGGATTTCGGCGACGCCGAATTGCTTCGTCTGGTCGGTGTTCTGGCGGCATACCCCGGCGCCTACGTTTCGTTCGAGCAGGTGCGGCTCGCGCTGGGCCCGGCCGCCTCCAGGATCAGCCTGACCCGGGGGGCGGAAGACTTCGAGTTGTACCAGGCCTCCCCGGACTTTCCCTCGGCCGACTCGGAAACGACCCGGCTCGACCTGCCCGAGATCCGGCGGGACGACGCGGCGGAGCTGCAGCCGACCCTTCCCGCCCCACCGACGAAACCCTCGCTGGACCGGGTACTCCGCAGCGGCCGCGAGGCCATCGAGCGGGAGGACTGGGGCGGGCTCCTCGAGGCCGCGCTGCAACTCCTCGAGGCGGAATCCGAGGCGCCCACCGAGATCTCGGGCAGCACCTATCGGATCGAGCTCAAGCGGTTGATGTCCCGCCGGCACCTGGAAATGATCGCGCGGCTCGCCCACGGCGAGCGCCGGGATGACGCCATCGCCCTCCTCCGCCGCTGCGGCGCGGCCTCGACCGAAATCCTGATGGAGCTCCTGGTCGAAGCCATGACGCTTGGGGAGCGGCGAGGCTATTTCTCCGCCATCACCCAGATGCGCGACGGCACCGACGCGATCATCCACCACCTCGCGCACCAGGAGTGGTACGTAGTGCGGAACGCCGCGGAGCTCTGCGGGGAGATGCGCCTCGCCGCAGCGGTGCCCCAGCTCGCCCGCCAGACGGGGCATCCCGACGAACGGGTGCGCAAAGCGGTCGCGGAGGCGCTCGCGCAGATCGCCACTCCGCTCGCCTTCGAGCCGCTCCGGAAGCTGCTCGCCGACTCCGCGCTCGCGGTGCGGCTCAACGCGGTGGCGCATCTCGGCGGACGCCGGGCCGGCGGGATGACCCGGGCCCTCGCCGAGCTCCTGCGCCGGGACGAGAATGCCGAGCTGCAGCACGAAACCCTCCTCGCGCTGGGGCGGATCGGTTCGGTGGAGGCGATCGAGGTGCTCCGGGAATTCGCGGCGCCGGGCGGCAGGGTGATGGGCCGGCGACCGGTCGGGGTCCGGGTTACTGCGGTCAACGCGCTGGGGCTCGCCGGGCCGGCCGCCGTCGATGCGCTCGCGGCGCTTGAGCAGGACGACATTCCCGAAGTGCGCGCCGCGGCGCAAGCGGCCCTCGCGCCGCACCGGGCCTGACCGGTCAGCGCGGCACGAAGTCGCTGGTGACGGTGACACGGCGTGCGAAGGCGGCGAGCAGCCGGGCAGTGCGGTCGAGATCCTCCAGCGCCACTAATTCGTTCGGGCTATGCATGTACCGCAGCGGCACCGAGACCAACCCGGTCGCTACACCGCGGTTGGCCGTGAAGATGGCGTCGGCGTCGGTGCCGGTGTCCCGAGCCGCCGCCTGTACCGTATAGGGAATCGCCTCGCTCGCCGCCGCCTCCATGAGGAGCTCCAACACCCGCGCGTTCACCGCGGAGCCGCGGGAGAGGACGGGACCACCCCCGAGCGTCACTTCGCCGTGCTTCTTCTTCTCCACGCCCGGTGTGTCGGTCGCGTGGGTGACATCCACCACGATCGCGGCAAGCGGCGCCAGGCCGGTGGCCGAGGTCCGCGCGCCCCCGCCGGTGTAGGAAATCTCCTCCTGCGCGGTGGCCACCGCGGTCACCGGGATCGCCGGCCGATTCGCGGCCAGATGGCGGAGCGCCTCAAGCACGACGAAGGCCCCGACCCGATTGTCGAGGCTGCGACTCACCAGCCTGCCATTGGGAAGGTGCTGAATCGTGCCGGCCAGCACGCCCGGATCTCCCACCCGTACCAAGCCGCCCGCTTCCGCCTTCGAAGTCGCCCCAACGTCGATCCAGAGGTCGCTGACCTTGGAGACCTTCTCCCGATCCTCCTTCTCGATCAGGTGGATCGCGGGCTTCCCGATGACCCCGGGCACCGGCCCTTCGCGCCCCAGCAGGGTTACCCGCTGCCCCACAAAGACCTGCGGATCCCATCCTCCGATCGGCTCGAACCAGAGGTAGCCCTGGTCGTCGATGTGCACGACCATCAGCCCGATTTCGTCAACGTGACCAGCAAACATGACCGGCGGCGCGCCGGCCGGGCCGGCCGGGCCGGCCCGCAACGTCGCCATCGAATTGCCGCTCACGTCGGCCCGCACTTCGTCGGCAAACCCCTGCGCTTCGGCGCGCCAGCGCCGCGCGGGCGCCGCCTCGAATCCCGAGGGGCCGGGAGCGTCGAGCAACGCGGTCAAGAACGTCAGCGAGACGTCAGTCAGCATCGGGCGTCCTGGATTCGGGCGTGGCGCGCGGGAGACCATGCATAATGGCGTTGACCACGCCACTCGCCAACCCCTCAGCCCTGAGTTAATTTCCTGGGCAAGTGGAACCCGCCAAGGAGGCAAGAATGTCCGGGAAACTCCCCGCCGGCGCGCTGATCGCAGGCGTCATGTTGTGCTGTGCCGGGTGTGGCGGCGGCGGCGGCGTCATGAGTCCACCACCGCCGCCCCCGCCCGCAACCACGGTTGCCCAGGCGTCGCCGAGCGGTGATGGCCAATCGGGCAACGTGGGCGCGGTGCTTCCGAATCCGCTCCGGGTACTGGTCAGTCGCAACGCGAGCCCGGTCGCCGGGGTCACCGTGGCATGGCAGATCGATCCTTCCGAGGGATCGGTGGGCCCAACCGCTTCGGTCAGCGGGGCCGACGGCGTCGCGGCCACCACCGTCACCCTCCCGCCGTTTGCCGCCACCAGCACCATCACGGGCAACGTGACCGGCGCGACCGGCAGCCCGGTGAACTTCACCGCCACCTCGGGCCCTCCGGGCACCGCGGTCACGGTGAACGTGGTCAACTTCGAGTTCCACCCCGACAATTTCACGATCAAGCAGGGGGGCACGGTGTCGTTCGTCTGGGGCGCCGGTGCCGGGCCCCATACCGTGACCCCGGTGGCACCCAACACGGTACCGCTCATCCCCGGAGACCCGACGGCCCGAACGGCGCCGTTCAACTTCGACGCGGTATTCCCCGCGACCGGCACCTATGGCTATTTCTGCCGGGTGCACGGCTCTCCGACCAGCGGCATGAGGGGCACGCTGACCGTGGTGCCCTGAGTGCGCGCGATCCTGGCGGGAGCCGCGGCGCTGGTGTCGATCGCGGCCGGCGCGTCGGCGCAGGGAAACGACGACTGTTTCCCTCCCCGGGGCTCGAACGAAGCCCGGATGATGGCCATCTTCGACGTGGCCCTGGCTTTCAGCGGGGCGGTCGCGCCGGCCGCCGAGCCGAGCGGGCGGATTCACCTCGGGCTCGAGGTGAGCTACCTCCCGAACATCGACCGCGCCACCGCGATCCCGACGGTGTGTCGTCCGGACAAGCTGACGCCGGAAAACACCGACCTTCTCTTCGCGGCGCCGCGGCCGCGCGGGTTCCTCGCGCTGCCGGCGGGGTTTTCTCTCGAAGCCAGCTGGACCCCGCCGATCCGGATCGGTGACCTGAAGGCGAATCTGGTGGGCGTCGCGCTCGCCCGCGCCACGCCGATCGGCGCCCGGGGCGCCCTGCTCGGCCTGCGGGCCCACGGGCTCTTCGGGGTGATCAAGGCGCCGATCACCTGCAACGATGCCGCGCTGGGCGATGCCGGCAGCATCTGCTACCAGGGCACCCGGTCCGACGACTCGTTCAAGCCCAACGCGATGGGTGTCGAGGCCACGATGAGCTGGCCGGCGGGTCGGTCGTTCCGGCCGTTCATGGGCGTGGGATACAACCACCTGGCGCCGCGCTTCCAGGTGAATTTCACCAACCAGTCGGCCTTCACCGACCGGCGACGGGTGATCGTGAACCTCGATCGCGCGGTGCTCTTCGCCGGCGCCACCTGGCGGGCGACTCCGGCGTTCGATTTGAGTGGGGAGATCTATTCCGCGCCGGCCGACGCGGTGACGGGACGGGTCACGGGGAGGATCCGGCTGGGAAGCGAGCGGAGCGCGCGCACTCGGTAGGGGCGGGCGGTCAGGGCTCTCTGGTCACGGTCCAGTCCCCCCCGCGCGGTCCCCGCACCAGCCGCCAACCAGGATTCAACTCCAGCACCCAGCCGGGTCCGGTGAGCCGCCGGCCCGCCGTGTCGGAGGGTGCCGGAACTACGGCGCCGGACCAGTTCCCCCGGATGAGACCACCCGACGCATCGCATTGCAGCACTCCCCACCGGTCGGTGAGCCGCAGAGTCCCGTACACCGAGCCGAGTGAGTCCAGCGCTTCCACCTGCCGAGGATCGAATCCCACCTTCATTTCCGCGAACGGGAGCTCGAGCACCGGACCGGAAACGAACCGCTGGCGCAGCGACGCGAGGTGGATGCGGCGTTTCGCCGCGCGGGCGTCTTCCTCCCGTCTAACCTGAGTGTACCCGTAGACTCCCGCGCGCGCGATCAGGCTCCCCGTCTTGGACCGCTTCCCGCCCACCGCCTGGTCGAGCAGGCGGGCAAGGTCGTCGGCCGAGCTGAGGGATCCGCGCCATCCCGGTGCCAGCTCATCGAGGAAGAAGCC
>JBGPVQ010000101.1:0-8446 GCA_041491785.1 Gemmatimonadota bacterium
CGCGTCGATCCGAGGCCGGCTGCCGGCGAACGATGCCGCGTCGATCTCCTTGCGGAGCGAATCGGCCAGGCGGAGCGGGTCGGGGGCTCCCTGCGCTCCGGCCGAGCGCGCGGCGAGGGTCAGCAGAAATAGGATGCCGGACTTGCGAATGGATGGCATGACGGCCTCAGCGGGTCGAGAGCGTGGCACCGAAATAGAACGACCGGTTGAACAGACTGGGCACCTCGATCCGCTGGGTGTAGTCGCGGGTGTAGGTGTACTGATAGATGTTCTTCCGGTCGAGGAGGTTGTTCACCGAAGCGTATAGCACCACGAACGCCTTGGGGCCCAGCGAGACGATGCGGGAGAGATTCGCGTCGATGCGGAAGAGCACCGGCACCCGGCTTCCCATCGGCGGGCCGAAGGTCGGCACGTAGGCGTTCCGGCCCGGATCGAAATCGGCGGAGAGCACTTCGGTGTAGGGCCGTCCGGTGGCGTAGTGGACCGCGATTCCGGAATTGGTGCTCTGGGTGATGGGCCGCTCCAGCACCAGCGTCACCGCGTGGGTAATGTCCGCCGGCGCCGGAGCGACAGTGCCGCTGTTGGGGTCGGTGCGCCGCGCCCGGATGTAGCTGTAGGCCATGCGGCCTTTGACCCTCCAGGGCCCTTCCCCCTTGAGGAAGAAGTCGAGGCCGTGCGACGTCCCGGTGCCGCCGGATACGACGCGGTTGTCGCGATCCATCTGCGCCAGGTCGTGATACCGCTTGCCGTACGCTTCGATCCGGAGGATCCGCTCTCCCTCGCCGAGCTGGAAGCCGCCCACCAGTTGATCGGCCCGCATCGGCGGGAGGCCGGGACGGCCTAACAGGGCATCGAAGAAGAGCGGCTCAGGCACCTGGTGATAGGTTCCGGCGGCCAGGGTCACGGTGGCGTGGGCGCCGACCAGCCAGGCCGCGGCGAGGCGCGGATCCCAGCTCCGTTGGGCCGAGAGATGCGATCGGTCGGTACGGAGGCCCGGCGTCACCTTGACCCGGGCGGTGACCCGCCAGTCTCCCTCGACGAACGCCGCGAGGCGATCGTCGGTAGCGCGGGAGTCAATGACGAGGCCCTTTTTCCCGGAGAACCGCCCCGCCACGTGCTCCCACTCGCCGCCAGCGCGCAGGGTCAGGCGATCGCTCGCGTCGTAGCCGGCATAGGTGAAGAGGTGGATCAAGTCGCTGTCGACGTCGAGGTTGAAATCACCGAAACCCTCTCCCTGGCGGCGGGCGCCCACCGCAAGGCTCGCGGTCTGAGAAAAATTGCCGAACACGTCGTGCCAGGAGAGAATCCCGACCGAATTGCTGCTCCGATTGGTATAGGTACCGCCTCCGGTCGGAAGGTCCTGGGTCAGACCGAGCCGGCTCTGCTGATTGATGGCGAAGAATTTGAATTCGCCGGTGGAGCGGTAGGACCAGACCGCGCTCACACTTGCGTCGCTGCCGTTGGGCGCGGGGTGGTAGTCCCGCGGGGTGCCGTTCAGCCAGAAAATCGGCCGGGTGGAAAACCGGGTGAGGGTGCCCCGGAATCCCAGGGTCGGTCCGGCGGCCCAGGCGCCGGCGGCCGAGAGGGCGGCGAGTCCGACGCTCAGGGTGCCGGTGCTCTTCGCGGGGCGGCCGAGGGTGCGGAGGCTCACGACACCGGAAAGGGCGTTGCCGAACCGCGCGCCGAACCCGCCGGAGGAGAAGAAGATGCCGTCGAGGAGAAAGGCGTTCGGTGTGTTGGAGAAGGTGCCGGTCGGGCTGTCGTAGCGGAAGCCGTTGAGAAGTAACGCGTCGTTGACGAAGACCTTGGTTTCGAGATAATCCCCGCCGCGTACGAAGAGGGCGTTGCCCTCGTCGACGCTCTGGACGCCGGGCAGGGTCTGGATGGTGCGACCGATGTCCGCGGTGGTGCCCGGCGTGGTGGCCACCTCGAGCGGGGTGAGCTGGGCGCCGCGCTCCTCCCCCGCGATGTAGGTGCCGGCCGACACGGTGATTTCCTCCAGCGCCACCGCCTCGCCATGGAGGGTGAGGGTGAGCGGCTCGGTGAGCGGAAGCGTCACGTCGAGCCGGAGCGGGGTGAAGCCGATCTTCCGCGCTACGATGGTCGCGGTGCCGCGCGCCGCGGTGCGAAAGAGGAAACGCCCTGCGGAGTCGGTCGGCGCGCCCTCGAGGGTGGCCAGGAGGAAGACGTCGGCGTCCTTGACCGGCTTGCCCGCCGAATCGCGGACTACGCCGCGCACGGCGTGGGTGGAGTCTCCCTGCGCGAGCAGCGGGGCGGGGAAGGCCAGCACCATTAGGAGCGAGAGCAGCGACCGGTCTCGTAGCATGGCCCCCACGATAGTCGAGACGGCGCTCCCCGGCATCCACCGAACGGTGGATGCGGCGCGGTGGACGAATCGGTAGCCTTCGTCACCTTCCAAGGACGCACGATGGAATCGGTCGTTAGGCTCAAGGGGCTCACCAAGCGCTACGGTAACCTTGTTGCCGTGGACGACGTTTCATTCGAGGTGAAACAAGGGGAGATCTTCGGGATCATCGGTCCCAACGGCGCCGGCAAGACTTCGGTGGTCGAATGTGTCCTTGGTCTGCGGACCCGGGATGGGGGAAGCATCACCGTGCTGGGTGAGGACCCCGCGCTGGGCGGCAGGTCGCTCCTGACCCGCATCGGCGTGCAGCTCCAGGCCGCGGCGCTGCAGGACCGATTGCGGGTTCGCGAAGCGGTACGGCTGTTCGCCGCGCTGTATCCCAAGGCGGAAGATCCCGACCGGCTGATCGCCGAGTGGGGGCTCAGCGACAAGGCCAACACCGCCTTCGGTGACCTCTCCGGCGGGCAGCGGCAGCGGCTGTTCATCACCCTCGCGCTGGTCAACCGCCCCGAGCTGGTGGTGCTCGACGAGCTTACCACCGGGCTGGATCCGCAGGCCCGCCGCGCCACCTGGGACTTGGTGCGCGCGGTGCGGGACCGCGGCGCCACGGTCATTCTGGTCACCCACTTCATGGACGAGGCGGAGGTGCTCTGCGACCGCATCGCGGTCATCGACCACGGGAAGATCCGCGCGCTCGACACTCCGCGGGCCCTCATGCACGCGCAACAGGCGGGCGCCCGGGTGCTCTTTACCGCACCGGCGGGATTCTCGTCCCAATTGATTGCCGGTGCGCCAGGGGTCGACACGATCGAGCAAACCGGCAACCAGGTGAGCGTTACCGGCCACGGGCCACTCCTGGTACACGTCGCGGCCCGGCTGGTGACGCTTCCCGATCCACCGCTCGACCTTCGTTCCGAGCGGGTCACCTTGGAAGACGTGTTCCTCACTCTCACCGGCCGAGAGGTGCGCGACTGATGGGAAAGGCCCTTGCCGCGCTCACCCTGGTCGAGCTCAAGCTGTTCTTCCGGAATCCCCGGGCGGCGTTCTTCGTGATCGCCTTCCCACTTCTCATGCTGTTCGTGTTCGGCTCGATCTTCGGCAACCGGCCGTCGCCGGGGCTCGACGTTGGTGCGATGGACATGAGCGTTCCCGGCTACATCGGCATGATCGTGGGCACCACCGGACTCATGGGGGTGCCGGGATGGATTTCGACCTATCGGGAGCAGGGCATCTTCCGCCGCTTCGCGGTGACGCCGGTTCGGCCCAGTGCGGTGCTCCTGGCCCAGGGCGCGGTGGGGCTGATCACCTCGCTGATCGGAGTGGTGCTCCTGGTCATCGCGGGGCGCATCGCCTTCCATCTCAAGATGCCCGTGGCGCCGGTTGCTCTGCTGCCCGCCTTCCTGCTGGCGAACGCCGGGATCATGAGCCTGGGGGCGATGATCGCCGCGGTGGCCAAGACCGCCCGGACCGCCCAGGCGGTGGGCATGGCGATCTACTTCCCGATGCTCTTTCTTTCCGGGTCGGCGTTTCCCCGCGCGATGATGCCGGAGGGCGTCCGGCGGATCTCCAACCTCCTGCCGCTCTCTCATGCGAACGAGCTGCTCTCCGGGCTCTGGCTCGAAGGAGCCTGGCGCCCGGCCTCGGTGGCGGTACTCGCCGGGGTGCTGGCCCTGGCCGGCGTCATCGCGGTGCGCAACTTTCGCTGGGAATGAAACTCCCCCGCGATATCTCGGCGCAGTGGACGCTCGGCTGGCGGATGCTGGCCGCCGCGACCTTCCTGGTGGTCGGCACCTCGGTGAAGCTTTCGACCGGGCCGGCGTGGCCGGGGGCCGGGCGCTTCTGGGCGCTCTATGCCGGACTGATCGTCTGGTACGCGGTGGTTGCCTGGGTGGGCCGAGCCAGGATGATCCGGGCCGAGCCGTGGTCCCTCGGACTCTTCGCGGTGGGCTGGGTGCTGTGGGCGCTGCTGATCCCGCGGCATCCCGCCAGCTTCGGCCTCGCTGCGGTGTTCTTCCCGGCCACCTACTCGATGTTGAGCATCCGGTACTCGGTTCCCGCCGGGTTGGTGCTCAGCGCGATCATGTTCCTGGCGGGCAATCGCTGGTCACTCCGAGCCGCGCCGGGAGAGATCCTCGGCATGCTCCTGGTGGTGGCCTCCTCGGTGATGCTCTCGCTGTTCATCCACGCCATCTTCCGGCAGAGCGAAGAGCGGAAACGGCTGATTCATGAGCTGGAGGCAACTCGCGCCAGTCTGGCTCAGGCCGAGCGCCAGGCGGGAGTCCTCGAGGAACGCCAGCGGCTGGCGCAGGAAATTCACGATACCGTGGCGCAGGGGTTCGTCGGCATCGTGACGCATCTCGAGGCGGCGGAGACGGCGCCCGGCCTGGATGGCGCCGCGGCCGCGCATGTGGCTCACGCCAAGGCCAGCGCGCGGGCGAGCCTGGCCGAAGCGCGCCGGCTGGTATGGGAGCTGAGGCCGGACCTGGTCGAGGGAAAGCCGGTGGCGGAACTGCTGGAGCGGCAGCTCGCGGAATGGTCGGCCCGGAGCGGGGTCGCGGGCTCGCGGGTCGTCACCGGTACGCCGAGGCCGCTGGGCGCGGATCGCGAGGCTGTGTTGCTGCAGGCGGCGCGGGAAGCGCTCAACAACGTTCGCGCGCATGCGCGGGCGAAGCACGTCACCCTGACCCTCAGCTACATGGACGACCAGGTGGTGCTTGACGTCCAGGACGACGGGGCCGGGGTCAACGGCGCGCCGGGAGCCGACGGCGGTGGGTTCGGGCTCCGGGCGCTGGAGGAGCGGGTGAAGGCGCTGGGGGGCAGCTGCGCGCTAGAGAGCCGGGCGGGTGAGGGCGCTACGCTCACCGTCACGCTGTCGGCCGGCGCGGACCAAGTCTGATGGCGGAGGCGATCCGGCTGCTCATCGCGGACGATCACCCAGTGGTGCGGGCGGGGGTGCGCGGGATGCTGGAGAGCCAGCTGGATTTTTCGGTGGTGGCGGAGGCGTCGAACGGGGAGGACGCGGTCGGTCTGGCCTTGCGGCTCAAGCCCCACGTGGTGCTGATGGACTTGCGGATGCCGGGGCTCGACGGCGTCGGCGCGATCCGGCGGCTCAAGGAAGCGGCGCCCGAGGTGCGGGTGCTGGTGCTCACCACCTACGACAGCGACGCCGATATCGTCGCGGCGATCGAGGCGGGAGCCACCGGCTATCTGCTCAAGGACGCGCCGAGGGAGGAGCTATTTCGCGGAGTGCGGGAGGCGGCGCGGGGCCGGCCGGCGCGGTCGGCACGGGTCTCGGCCAAACTGGAGGACCGGGTCCGCTCGATCGAGCGGAGTGCGCTGAGCGCCCGGGAGCTCGAGGTGCTGCAACAAGCCGCGGTTGGGGCCAGCAGCCGGGAAATCGGCCGGGCGCTGGCCATCAGCGAGGCCACGGTCAAGTCCCATCTCCTCCATATATATCAGAAGCTGGGCGTATCGGACCGGACCGCCGCAGTGACCCGGGGACTGGAGCGGGGGCTCATCCGGCTGGAGGGATCGGGGTAAGGCCGTCGGCCGCTAGCGTCCCCAGCGCCGCTTGAGCTCGTCGATCACCACCAGCCGCACGTCACGGAGGGTCCGCAACAGCTTGAGCGAGGGATTCCGCTCGCTCAGGTAGGCCAAGTTCTGTTCGCCGCCGGAGACCAGGAAATCGGGAGTCACCACGCGGTAGGATTTGGTGGTGTCGAGCGCGGCGGCGCCCACCCGCCACCCGTCGGCGGTCCGCTCCACCCCGGCCCGGAGCAAGAAGCCGCCGATGCCACGGTTGGCGTCGCCCTGCTCCAGCACCCGTTTGAGGAGCGCCCCGCCCAGCTCCACCTCCACCGCCCTGCCACCGAAGGGGAGGATCCGGATCACGTCGTATTGGGAAATCGGACCCGGCGGCAGCAAGTCATCGAGCCGGACCGAGCCGCTGTTGACCAGCGCCAGGTCGGCGTCGGGCGCTTCCGCCAGGAATGCGCGGGTCAAGAGCCGGGTGAAGTCGTTCTCGCCGTTCCGGATGATGGTTTCGCGTGCGTCGAGGGCGAGGGGAACGGTGGCCACCACCCGCTCGGGGTCGAGGCCGTCCTTCCGGAACGCATCGTAGGCCAGCGCGGTCCACCGGCGGGCCTCCGCGGCGACGGTGGAATCCTCGGGAATCGAATCGGTGATGGTGACGATCCGCCAGTTGACCGATGCCCGGGTGCGGGGGCGCAGCGCCAGCTTGACGATGGCGACGCTCCGCACGTTGGCGTCCGCCTTGACGATCGGGGTGAAATGCTCGCCCCGGCGCACCGCCCAGTTCTCGTGCTCGTGGCCGCCCAGGATCAGGTCGAGCTCCGGGATCGCGTCGGCCAGGGCGATGTCATTCTGCAGGGTGAGGTGGGTCAGGGCGACCAGTGCGTCCACGCTGTCCCGGATGAGTCCGATCTCCTGCTGCAGCGCCGCCACCGAGGGCCGGTAGCGCAGATTGGGTTTCCGGACCTGGTCGATGGTTGCGGCCACGATGCCGATGCGGGCGGTGCGGCCGCGCGGGTCGGTCAGCCGGAGAATCAGGTGGCGGGGGACGCCGAACAACGGGGCGTTCAGGGAGTCGGTGATGTTGCTGCTCACGTAGGCGAAGCGCGACTCGGCGACCCGTTTGCCCAGTTCCGCGGCGGTGAGATCGAACTCGTGGTTGCCGAAGGTGGCGACATCGAGGCCTGCCGCGTTGAGCACGGCGATCATCTGGCGTCCGCCCAGGCGCTCGTTGCCCACCCGGGCGGTGCCGACGGCGGAGGGGGAGACGAAGTCGCCGGCCAGGAGCATGCGGGTGGTGGGGTCCTTCGCCTTGAGGCGCCGGAGGACGGTGGCCACCCGGGCAAGGCCGCCCGACCGGCCGCCTTCCACCGGCGTGATCTCGTAGACGTCGTTGATGTGGAGGAGGGTGACGTGAACCGCGCCGGCGTCGGGCTGCGGGTTAGGCTGGCTGGTCCCGGGGCTACTGGCGCAGCCGGAGGCGAGGAGCCCGGCGAGGAGAGCGCCGAGCCGGAGCGGGCTCGGGCCTCCTCCGCGCCGGAGGCTCACTTGACCCTGCCATATTTTCGGAGCGCGTTCATCAGCCGGTCATGCGGCAAGGCGTACACCCGGTGGCCATCGGCGCCGGTCATGGTTTCGGCGGCGAGCATCGCGTTGAGGATCGCCTCGGAGGTGGCATCGATCACCGCTTCGAAGAGCGGATTGATCACGGCGTTGGGAATCGCGGTGACCTGCACCAGGCCGGTGTCGGCCGCGGCGCCGGGGTTGGCGGTGGAGAAGGCGATGAAGATATCTCCCGAGGTGTTCCCCCCGATCCCCCCCATCCGTCCGATGCCCAGCGCGGCCCGCTTGACCAGCCGCTTGAGCTGGTGGGGGAGGAGTGGTGCGTCGGTGGCGACGACTGCGATGATGGAGCCCTGGTCCTGGTTGGGGTCACCCGGGTCCGGCCCTCGCTCGATGCTGGCCCGCTCCGCCCCCCCGCCCCCACCCCCGCCCGGGGTCGTCGGGCACGCCGGCCGCCCGGCGTAGCTGCCGTCCGGGAGCGGAGCGAAGCAGGGGGTCAGATCGGGGATCTCCTCGCCCACCGGGACGCCGGCCACGCTGAAGCGGGGGCGCCCGCCGTAGTTGCACTGGACCAGGACTCCCACCGTGTAAGGACGGCCCGCCACCGTGATTCGTCGCGACGAAGTGCCGGTGCCGCCCTTGAACTGGTGACAGGTCATCCCGGTGCCGCCGCCCACGTTCCCCTCGGGCACCGGACCGCCGCGGGCGTTCTCCAGCGCGGCGAGGGCGTCATCGATGGTGACGTGGAAGCCGTTGATGTCGTTGAGCCCGCCGTCCCAAGTCTCGGCGACCACCGGGAGCGACCAGTCGAAGGCGCGGTGCTGGCGCAGCGCGTACTCGATCGTGGCTCGGTGGACCATGCCCACGCTGTGGGTGTTGGTGATCATCACCGGCCCGCCGAGGAAGCCGGACTCCTCGACCCAGGTGGTGCCGGTCATCTCGCCGTTGCCGTTGAGGGTGAACCAGGCCGCGTAGACGTCGCTGGTC
>JBGPVQ010000102.1:0-8444 GCA_041491785.1 Gemmatimonadota bacterium
CCCTTCTCCGCCGACACCTTCGTCAGCGCCGCCGTCAGCGTCGTCTTCCCGTGGTCCACGTGCCCGATCGTCCCGACGTTCACATGGGGCTTGGTCCGCTCAAATTTGGCTTTGGCCATGGTCTTATCCCTTTACCTTCGCGACGATCTGCTCCGCGACCGCCTTGGGAACTTCCTCATAGTGGTCGAACTGCATGGTGTACACCGCGCGCCCCTGGGTCATGCTGCGGAGCTGGGTCGAGTATCCGAACATTTCGCCCAGCGGCACGTCGGCCGCCACTACCTGCGCGTCACCCCGCTGAGTCATGCCGCCGATCTTGCCGCGGCGGCTGGAGAGATCGCCGATGACGTCGCCCAGGAAATCTGCCGGGCTCACTACCTCGACCTCCATGATCGGTTCCAGAATGATCGGATGCGCCTGCCTGGCCGCCTCCTTGAACGCCATCGAGCCGGCGATCTTGAACGCCATCTCGGAGCTGTCCACGTCGTGGTAGCTGCCGTAGACCAGCGACACCTTGACGTCCACCACCGGATACCCCGCCAGGACGCCGGTTTCCAGCGCCTCCTTGATCCCGGCCTCGACCGGCTTGATGAACTCCCGCGGAATCACCCCGCCGACGATCTTGTCCTCGAAATGGAATCCGGAGCCCTGTTCGGCCGGCTCGAGGTCGATGACCACGTGGCCGTACTGGCCCTTGCCGCCGGACTGCCGGATGAATTTGCCCTCGATGTCCTTGACCTTCTTCCGGATGGTCTCCCGATAGGCCACCTGCGGGCGGCCCACGTTGGCTTCGACCTTGAACTCCCGCTTCATCCGATCGACGATGATCTCGAGGTGCAGCTCGCCCATCCCGGCGATGATCGTCTGGCCGGTTTCGACATCGGTGCGCACCCGGAAGGTCGGGTCCTCCTCGGCCAGCTTCTGCAACGCGATCCCGAGCTTGTCCTGGTCGGCCTTGGTCTTGGGCTCGATCGCGACGTCGATGACCGGGTTGGGAAACTTCATCGCTTCCAGGATCACCGGATGGTCGTCGTCGGACAGCGTGTCACCGGTGCGGGTGTCCTTCAGCCCGATCGCGGCGGCTATGTCTCCGGCCAGTACCTCCTCGATCTCGTCGCGCTTGTTGGCGTGCATCTGGAGCAGCCGGGCGATCCGCTCCCGCTTGTCTTTGGTGCTGTTGTAGACGTAGCTGCCCGACTTGATCGAGCCCGAGTAGACCCGGAAAAAGGTCAGCCGGCCCACGAAGGGATCGGTCGCCACCTTGAACGCGAGCGCCGCGAACGGCTCGTCGTCGGATGCCTTCCGCTCGATGTGGGTGTCGTCGTGCTGGGGGAGGTGACCCTGCACCGGCTTGATGTCTTCCGGACTGGGCAGGTAATCGACCACCGCGTCGAGCAGCGCCTGGACCCCTTTGTTCTTGAATGAGGCGCCGCAGAGCACCGGCACGATCGCGCCGGCGCAGGTGGCCTTCCGGATGGCGATGTTGATTTCTTCGAGCGACAGCTCGGCGCCGCCCAGGTACTTCTCCATCAGCTTGTCGTCATGCTCGACCGCCGCCTCGATCACCTCGTGGCGGGCCTGCTCCATCCGGTCGTGGTACGCCGCGGGCACCGGCATTTCCTCGAACTCCTTGCCCAGCGTGGCGTCGTCGAAGATGATCTCCACCCGGCGGAGAACGTCAATGTGCCCGGTGAACAGCTCACCCGAGCCCACCGGCAGCTGGAGCGGGAAGGCCCGGCGGGTGAGCCGGTCGCGGATCATATCCAGACAGCGCTCGAAGTTGGCCCCGACCCGGTCCATCTTGTTGGCGAAGATGATCCGGGGCACGCCGTAGCGATCCGCCTGGCGCCAGACCGTCTCGGTCTGCGGCTCGACCCCGGCCACCGAGTCGAGCAGCGTGACGGCGCCGTCGAGCACCCGGAGCGAGCGTTCCACCTCGACGGTAAAGTCCACGTGGCCCGGGGTGTCGATGATGTTGATGCGGTAGGAGACGTTGTTGCGGAGCCAGAAACAGGTGGTCGCTGCCGAGGTGATCGTGATGCCGCGTTCCTGCTCCTGCTCCATCCAGTCCATTGTGGCGGCCCCATCGTGCACTTCACCGATTTTATAGTTCTTTCCGGTGTAGTACAGGATGCGCTCGGTCGTAGTCGTCTTCCCGGCATCAATGTGGGCCATGATGCCGATGTTCCGATAGCGTCCGAGCGGAGTTTCACGAGCCATGACGTTTCACGATCCCGGTCAACGAAAAAGCGGGGCGACCGACCCGGACGATTCCGGTGGTATCGCTCCGCGCACACCCGATGGATTCCCCACGGATGGGGGCCCTCCTGGAGAGCCCCACGCGTTGTTGTCAGAGGGCCGGAGGTGGTAGGCGGGACTCCCGCTCATCACATGGCCCGATTTCTCTGGGAGCGGCGGACTGCTCGTTCCCCTAGCCCTTACGCCCTCGTCGCTAGCCTACCAGCGGTAATGGGCGAACGCCCGGTTGGCCTCGGCCATCCGGTGGGTGTCTTCCTTTTTCTTGATGGCGTTCCCTTCGCCCTTGGAGGCGAGGATCAGCTCGGCCGCGAGCCGGTCCGCCATGGTCTTCTCGTTCCGGGCCCGCGCGAAGGAGATGAGCCAGCGCATGGCCAGCGCGGTTCGGCGCTCGGGGCGCACCTCGACCGGCACCTGGAGCGAGGCCCCACCCACCCGGCGGCTCTTCACTTCGAGCGCCGGCTTGACGTTGGCCACCGCCTGCTTGAACACCGTCACGCCAGGCTGACCGGTGCGCTCCTCGATCAGGTCCATCGCCCGGTAGAAGATCCCCTCGGCGACGCTCTTCTTACCCTGGTTCATGAGGTTGTTCATGAACTTCGATACCGTCTGGCTGTCGTACCGCGGATCCGGCGGCACCGGCCGTTTGACCGACTTGTTGCGGCGGCTCACTTGGCCCCGCCCTTCGCGCCGGCTTCCTTCGGCGCCTTGGCGCCGTACTTCGATCGGCTCTGCTTGCGGCCGGTGACGCCGGCGGCATCCAGGGTTCCCCGGACGATGTGATATCGCACGCCCGGAAGATCCTTCACTCGCCCGCCCCGGATGAGGACGATCGAATGCTCCTGAAGGTTGTGCCCTTCTCCCGGGATGTAGGCGATTACCTCGAAGCCGTTCGTCAACCGCACCTTGGCCACCTTGCGGAGAGCCGAATTCGGCTTCTTCGGAGTCGTTGTGTAGACGCGGGTGCACACGCCCCGCCGAAACGGATTCGACTTGAGCGCGGGCGATTTATCCTTCCCCACCGGCGACTTGCGCCCGTGGCGGATCAACTGGTTGATCGTCGGCATTCGGTGGTGCTTGACACCTTTCCGAGTGTTTCGTTTTCGGAACCGCTTTTTGCGGCAGACTCATAAGCTATCAGGACTTGCGACGTGGGTCAAGGACGCCCTGAGTGCCCCCGTACCGTCCATCCGGTACCAGGCAGCACCGAAGAACAACCGAAGAAAGAATCAGGACTCGGAGAACGACGAATCCCGTGCCAGCAACCGCAGACTCCACCCCGCCACCAGCGCCGCCACCCCCAGCACGGCCAGCATTCCCAAGGCTCGGGCCACCACCAGCCGGTACACGGCAACCGCATCCCCGCCGATCGAGCTGGCCATCCGGCCCGCATCGATCAGGAAGAACGGCGCGTCCACTACCATCGCCGCGCCGACCACCAGGTGGATCAAAGCGAGGACGGCCAGCGACCGCCGGTGGGCTCCGGCAACCGCGGCCCAGATGAGGAAGAGGTCCGCCGCGAGAAGGGCGGCGCCGCGGGTCCAGACGGTGGTGATCAGACGCATCCGGCCGGCTGGAGTGCTCAAGTCGGCAGCGGCGATCGGCCCGCCCAGCTCAACGAGCTGGTGAACCAGGATGAAGCCTCCGGCGGCGCCGAGAAGGACGACCAATCTCCTGGGAACGGTCACCGCCCGCCGCCCCGCCGAGGCCGTCCGCCAACCACGAGCGGGGCCTCTTCGGCGGGCCCCGTCTTGAGGGCTGCCCGGGACGCGCGGAGCGACGCGAACCCTGCCCAGGCGAGCAGCGCCGCGCTCATCGCCCCCACTATCCCGGCGCGCGCCGCGGCGGCGCCGTAGGCCCGCTCGCCCTCGGCGCTCACCATTCCGCGGAGTTGAGCGGTATCGAGGACGAAGAGGCAGAGCCCGGCAATGACTGCGGCGGAGAGGACCAGGTGCAGCACGCCCAGGATCCGCAGCGTGTTCCACTGTCCGAGGCCGACCGCGGCTGCAAAGAACATCACGTCCGCGAGCACCAGCACGCTGGCCCTGCTGGCCAGCACCCCGAAGACTCCGAATCGCCAATTGGGCGCACCCCATTGCATCGGCTGGCCAAGCAGCGTGGAAACCAGCTCGGTTCCCTGGTCCAGCAGGATAAGGGTGCCGGCCAGGTAGAGCAGCTTGAGGAGTCGTCGGACCAGGGGATGGGTTGACCTCAGTGAGCCTCTCCCTGTGTAGGCCGGGCGTTTCCGGGCGTCAACAGGAGGAAGCTAAACACTTTCCCAGTCTCGCCCAACACTCTAGGTTAGGGTACCCCATGTCCCTCCGGACGCCACCATGAGTCTCCGCTCCGGCGCCATTCCATGCGCGCTCCTCGGCGTCATTGCCTTCGCCGCCGGGTGCGGGAAGAGCACCCTGACCGGTCCGCGCACGGTCACCGTGCTCGAGATCACCGCCGGCAACAACCAGAGTGGCCCGGTGGGCAGCACGCTGGTGACTGTGGTTTCCGCGCGCGCGCGCGACGCACAGGGCCCCATTCCAGGTGTGGTCCTCTCCGCGGCCACGGAATCCCAGGGCGGCGGATCGGTCGCTCCCGCCAGCGCGACCACCGATGCCAACGGCCTGGTCCAGCTGCAGTGGACGCTTGGCGCCAAGGTGGGAACCCAGACGCTTACGGTGAGCGCCGGGAGTCTCAAGACGGTGGTGGCGAACGCCACCGGGACTCCCGGCCTCGCCTCGACGGTCTTCCCCGCCAGCGAGCCGTTTCAGACCTCCGTGGTGAGCCGAGCGGTGACCATTCGCCCCAAGGTCACGGTGGCCGACGCCTTCGGTAATCCGATCCCGAACGTGCCGGTCACCTTCGAAGCAGTGCAATCGAGCTCGGTGATCCTGGGGGTCTCCCAGGTCACCGACGCGAACGGTCAGGCCACGATCGGCTCCTGGACCATCGGCCCGGACGCGGGCAACTACGATTTGCGGGCGGGGATTGCCAACGGTGCGGTCGCCGCGTTCCAAGCGCTGGGGATTCCTGCGGCGGTTACCGCAGTGGCCGGCAACGGGCAGACGGCCAACGCCGGGACCTCCGTCCCCATTCTCCCGGCGGTGCGCGCCGTACGCGACGACGCGTCGCCGCTCCCCAACGTCGTGGTGACGTTCGGAGTCGTCTCCGGCGGAGGTCAGGTCGACGGCGCCACCACGACCACCGGCGCCGATGGCATCGCGCGGCCCGCCCGGTGGGTGCTGGGCACAACCCCCGGGCCGAACCAGATCCAGGCGCAGACCGCCGGGCTCGCCCCGATTGTCCTCACCGCCAACGGAATCGCCGCGGTCGCGTCCGGTACCGCCGCGGCTTCGGCCTCGGTGTTTACCGGCTTTTTCGGCAACTATGTGATTGGCACGCCCGCCATCCGGGTCACCGATGCGGTGGGTAACCCGGTCGCCGGGGCCACCGTCACCTTCTCGGCGACCCAGGGGGACCCGCAGCTCACCGGCACCACCCGCCTCTCTGACTTCCAGGGCGTAGCGACCCTCGGGTCGTTCCGGCTCGGGAACGCGCCCAATCAGGCGGTCGAGGCCCGCAGCGGGGTGCTCCCGCCGGTCACTTTCACCGCCACCGCCACCGCCCCGCCGGCGGGGAACTTCACGATTGAAATCCGGTACCGGAGCGGAACCCCGACCGCGGCCCAGAAGGGCGCGTTCGACGCCGCGGTTGCCCGGTGGACCCAGCTCCTGCTCGCCGGCGGGGGGCCCTATCTGGTGCACGAGGTGGACCCCAGCTGCCCCTCCATCAACGGGGAAACCGTCCCCGGCCTGGTGATCTTTGCCGACCTGATTCCGATCGACGGCCCAGGTCGGATCCTGGGACAATCGGGACCCTGCATCCTCCGCGATATCGGCTTCCTTCCGGCGGAGGGGCTCATGCAGTTCGATACCGCCGACCTGGCCACGCTGGAGGCGAACAATCAGCTCAACCCGGTCATTCTGCACGAGATGGGGCACGTGCTCGGATTCGGCACGATCTGGAACTTCGCCCCGGTGGGCCTGCCCGCGAATGCATTTCTGACCGGTTTCGGCGGCGGAGATCCGTTCTTCAACGGAGCGGCGGCGAAGGCGGCGTTCTTTGGCGCGATCACACCGGGATCAACCTTCACCGGGACGCCGGTGCCGGTCGAGGCGAGCGGCGGGGCAGGCACCGCGTACTCCCATTGGCGTGAATCGACGTTCAACAACGAGATCATGACCGGCTTCCTCAACTCCGGCGTCAACCCGCTGAGCGCCATGACCGTGGAGCAGTTCCACGATCTGGGGTACCTGGTGAACGACGCGCCGGCGGAGCCGTACTCCTTCTTCGCCAGCCTCATCGCCTCCTACGGCTCCCCCATGCAGATCGTCGAGGGAAAGCTTCCCGGCCCGATCATCGTGATCAACAAGCGGGGCGATGAGGTGGCACGGTACCCCAGGCTCTAGCCCGGGGACTCCCCAAACGAAACGGCCCGGGCGCGAGCCCGGGCCGTTTCGTTTGACCTTTCCCGGGCCGGGCGGGGCCCTGGATGGGGCATCGGCTACAGCGCCTCCACCTCCTCGGTGAGGGCCACCGTCGGCGCTTGCTCCTCGGGCGGCGCCGGGGGTGGCGGCTCGAATCCCGGCGGCGGCTGGATTTCCAGGTCGACGTAGCGATAGTGGCCGGTACCCGCGGGGATCAGATGCCCGATGATGATGTTCTCCTTGAGCCCGCGCAGATCGTCCTTGGCACCCCGGATGGCGGCATCGGTGAGCACCCGGGTGGTTTCCTGGAACGACGCCGCCGAAATGAACGACTGGGTCGTCAGGCTGGCCTTGGTAATGCCGAGCAGGAGCGGCTCCGCCGTAGATGGCGTGGACTTCCGCTTGAGCATCCGCTCGTTTTCTTCCCGGAAGCTCAGTTTGTCCACCGCTTCCGCCTCGAGGAAGCTGGTGTCGCCCGGATCGGTGACGCGGACCTTCTGCAGCATCTGGCGCACGATCACGCCGATGTGCTTGTCGGCGATCCGGACGCCCTGGAGCCGATAGACCTCTTGCACTTCGTTCAGCAGGTATTCCTGCACCGCACGGGGGCCCTTGATGAGCAGAATCTCGTGCGGATTGACGGGCCCCTCGGTCAGGCGGTCGCCCGCCCGCACCTTGTCGCCCTCGTGAACCCGGAGGTGCTTGCCCGCCGGCACCTCGTAGACCTGCGCCGCTTCACCTTCGACGATGGTGCCGTCCTTGGTCATCGGGTACACGTAGATCTCCCGCTTGCCGCGCTTGATCTCGCCGAACTTCACGATGCCGTCGATCTCGGACATCGTGGCCGGGTCCTTCGGCCGGCGGGCCTCGAACAGCTCGGCCACCCGGGGCAGACCGCCGGTGATGTCCCGGGTCTTGTAAGCCTGCCGCGGCATCTTGGTGACGGTCACGCCCTTCGACACTTTGACCGGCGGCGAGAGATAGACCGTCTTGTCCCGGCTTTCCTTCTTCGACTTCGAGGGCCAGGCCTCGCTGACCGGGCGCTCATCCACGTGGTACTTGGACGACCAGGGGTTGGCCTCGTCGGGAAGGTCGATGGCCCGGCTCACCTGGTCGGTGGGCGAGCCGAAGATGACCCGGGAGCCTTCCGCCAGGGTGTACTCCTGGGGGTCCTTTCGATTGGCGCCGTAGACCAGCACCGACGGATGGAGCTCGCGGTCCGGGTCGGCCGTGACGACCAGCGAACGGAGGCCGGTGCCCTCGTCGAGCTCTTCGCGGAGGGTCACGTCCTTGACGAGATCCTTCCAGCGGAGCTCGCCGTCGGCTTTGATGATGCTCGGGTCGTTGTACGGATCCCAGGTGTAGAGGATCGTGGCCCGCTTGTCGGAGTCTCCCTTGCTGGCGGGGTCGCCCTCCTTGACGTGCAGGATGGCGCCTTCCGGCACCGGGTACCGGCTCAACACGTGGGACGGGTCCTTGGGGTCGACGACCAGGATGCCTTCCTTGGTCTCCTCGGTGGCCGACTCATCCTCGCGGGTCAGCACCACTCGGATATTGCCCTTGGCGCCGTCTTCGTACTCGACGTCGCGGTCGGCGTACTCCAGCCCCTTGGTGTACTTGACCGTTCCGTCGGTCCGCGCCCGCCGCTCGGCTTCTTCCGCGATGCGGCTGGAGGTGCCGCCGATGTGGAAGGTCCGGAGCGTGAGC
>JBGPVQ010000103.1:0-8422 GCA_041491785.1 Gemmatimonadota bacterium
ACCGGGAGGAACAAATTGTTTCCGTGCCCGATCAGCTCGTGCTCGCCGAACATTTCGCCGTGATCGGAGGTAACGACCACGATGGTATTGGATAACTGCCCCCGGTCGCTCAGGGACCGGAGCAGCGCGTCCACCTGGCCGTCGAGATATCTGATAGCGCCGTCGTAGGCGTCCAGATTGTCGGCCAGCTCCTGCACCGTGGCCGGGAGGCGGCGCCCATAAGCGGTTTGCAGGTTCTGCCAGTACCGGTCCACCGCCGTATCCGGCTTCCCTATATACATCGTGTCGAACGGGGCCGGAGGGAGGTAGGGACCGTGGGCCTCGAAGTAATTGAGAAAGCCGAACCAGGGGCGGTCGGGGTGGCTGTCTACCCAGGCCAGAAACCGGTCGTTGAGACGGACGGCGGGAACCTCCTGGATCATCCGCCGCCGGCCGATCAACTCCGCGAGCCGGTCGATCGACAGCAGCCGCAGGATCAGCGTGCTCCTCCGGAGGAACGGGATGGGCTTCGAGGGGTAATCCTCGTAGTGGACGAACCCGCGCGAGAGCCCGGTGCCGCTCCCGATGTTGAGATAGTTGCCCGCAAAGCCCGCCGTGAGATACCCGGCCGCGCGGAGGCCGTCGGCAAGGGTCGGGTAAGCGCCGTCGAACGGAGTGCGCCATCCCACCGACAATTCGGTCGGATACCGCCCGGTGAACATCACGGCGTGGGAGAGGGTCGTCCACGGCGCTCCCGCCAGGGCGCGCTGGAACAGGGCTCCCTGGGTGGCCCACTGCGCCAGATTGGGCGTCGTACCGCGCCCGTAGCCGTAGATCCCCAGATTCCAGGCCCGCACCGTGTCGAGCACCAGCAAGAGGATGTTGGGGCGGCCCCGCCCCGCCACCGGTAATTCCGCGATCGCCCGCCGCTCGGCGGACCGGCGCAGCGCTGCTTGGCCCAGGCCCACCGCAGCAACCAGCGCCAGCCCAGCGGGGACTCCGACCCAGAGCGTCCGGCGGAGCCCTCCGGCCCGGGATGACAGCACCCGCGCGAGGGCCACGCCCAGCCCTACCGCGAGGAGCGCCTCCGCCGCCACATGGAGCTTGTCCGAAAGCAGGAGCGCGGCAAAGGCCGCCAGGCCTCCAAAGCCCCCGATGACTGCCTTGGGTGAGCGGACCCGGGTCCAGACAACCCCGACTATTACCCAGAGCAGGCCGACCGCGAGAAACACCAGGCCGTCCGCCAGCGGCAGCTGCCAGATCAGCTCCGGCCCCATGTAGAGGCTTCGGTGCATGATGCCGGAGCGGACCTTGGCGGCAACTGCTTCGACGACGCCCGCCAGCAGGCCGAAGCCGATGGCAGCGACCAGCACATCCGCGGCGCGCCAGCGTTGGTCCCGTGGGGAGGTGGAGGGGGCGGAATCGGCCATGTGATCTCGGGCAGAAGGACGCTTAGTTTTCCCGGTCCCCAGAGCCCCAGGAGCCCTTTGTGACTTTTCTGTACCTCGCCCTCGGCACCATCGCCGGGATCCTCGCCGGCCTCTTCGGCATCGGGGGGGGCGTCATCATGGTAATCGGGATGGTGAGCCTCATGAAGCTCCCCTTCCCCACCGCCACCGGTACCTCGCTCGGCGCAATGGTCCTCCCAGTCGGGATCTTCGGAGCGCTGGAGTATTACCGGCGCGGCAACGTCGACGTGCGCGCCGCGCTGCTCCTGGCCGCGGGACTCACCCTCGGCGCCTGGCTGGGAGCCCGAGTTGCCCAGCAGGCCGCCCCGGCCCAGGTGCAGCGGTTCTTCGCGGTGTTCCTGGTGCTCATGGCGGTTCGCATGTGGGTCACCGCGAACTGACCCGCCGTCGCACTACTGCCGGACCTCCAGCACTCGGGAAAGTACCGTACGGAAACGGCTGAGCAGCGCGGCACCGGCCGGGTCGCGAGAGAGGTCCTTCGTTTCCCCCGGGTCCTGCCGAAGGTCGTAGAGCTCCTCGCTGTTGTCACCGTTCCGGATGTACTGGTGCTCGGGCGTGGTGAGCGAGAACATCGCGCTGCCGCGGCCGATGGGGTACCACCCCTGCCGCACCAGGCCGCGGCTGAGCTCCGAGAGCACCGTGTCGGCGCCGCCGACCACCGGCGTGGCCCAGTGCCCCGCCAGCGAGCGGCCGGGGAACGGCGCCCCGGCGGAGACACCCAGCAAATCCACCACGGTGGCGGGGAGGTCCCGGAGGCTCACCGTTTCCGCCACCCGCACTCCCTTCGGCAGTCGGGGTGACGCAACGATCAGGGGCACGTTGAGGGCCGGCAGGTAGAGGCTGTTGATGTGCTCGAAGAGGTGGTGTTCTCCCAACTGTTCTCCGTGATCGCCCGCGATGATTACCAGGGTATTGTCCAGGACTCCCCGGCGCGCCAGCTCCGCGAGGAGGCGGCCGGCCTGGGTGTCCGCCTCCGAGACTGCCCGCTGGTAGGCGCCGGCGTGGATCTCTACCTCATCGGGGGTGAGGGTCCATTTCTCGGCCACCCAGGCGTTGGCGCCGGTGAACAGACCGACCACGTGTTCGTACCGGGTCCAGCGCGGGCCGGGCCACAGGATCGAGCCGGAGCGCCCGGCCGGGAAATAGGGTTCGTGCGCCTCGAAGAAATTCACGAAGGCGAAGAACGGCCGTGCCTCCCCGCGCTGCTCCGCCTGCCAGGCCAGAAAAGCGTCCGTAACCCCCGCGGCGCTTCGGCGATTGGGCAGCTCGTGATAGCCCACGATGCGCCGCAGCCAGGTGGCGCCGGTAAGCGCGCGGCCGATGCTTGAGCTGAGAACCATCTGGCCGAAGCTGGCCGGATAGTCGTCGTAGTGGACGAAGCCGCGTCCGAGCCCACTGGCGCGGGTGGCAAATTCGAGATTTCCGACGAAGCCGGCGGTCAGATAGCCCTTCTGGGCCAGGTACTCGGCCAGCGTGGGATAGCGCGCGTCGAGCGGGGTGGTCCAACCGGCGGAGAGCTCGTGCGGCCAGCGCCCGGTGAAGAAACTCGCATGCGACGGCAGCGTCCAGGGCGCCGGCGCGATGGCTCGCTCGAACACCACTCCACCGGTTGCGAAGGCGTCCAGGGCCGGCGTGGTGTGCAGCGCCGGGTTTCCTAACCCGGTGCTTGGTTCCCTCACCGTGTCGAGAATGAGCAGCAGCACGTTCATGGCCCCGGCCGGCGCCGCCGGCAGCGCCCGCGCCGCCGCGGCCTCCTGGCCGGCCAGTTTCCGGCGCATGCCGACGCCCAGGTAGACCACCAGCGCCGCCATGATCAGTGCGGTGGGGGGGACCCACCCAAACAGTCGGCGGGCCCGCGGATATCGCGCCAGGCGGCCCACCTGGGAGCCGATGCCGGCGGCCAACAGCAGTACGGCGCCTTTGTGCAGCCCCTCGATGTGGAATCCCACGCTCAAGATCGGCAGCGCGGCAAGGACTCCCAGGACGGCGGTGCTCCCGCCCCAGGCGCGCCGCCACCGCCCCAGCCCGACCACAGCGAGCAGCGCCACGATTGCGAACAGCAGGTCCGCGGCGGGCGCCATCCAGACGTAGTCCGCGCTGAGCCGCACCGGGACCCCGGAGCGGAGGGCCAACTGCACCATCGCGATCTCGAGAATGCCGGCCAGGAGACCGAACCAGACCGCCAGCAGGAGGCGGCGGATTCCCTACTCCTTGGCGGCGGGTGTGGCGGGGGGCCGGCGGAACACCCGGGCGGCGAGTCTCCGGACCAAGGCGACGACCCGGCGCCCGAACAGGAGAATCGCGCCGACGGCTCCGGCGACTCCGGAGGCCACCGGCAGCAGGGTTTCAGGCCCGAAGTAGCGCATGACCATCCCGAAGATACGGTGGAGCGCCCTCTCTGGAGCGCCAGCGAAACGGGCGCCCCCGAGGGGGCGCCCGTTCGCAGGAACCTGCGTGACGGTGGCTAGTTTCTCCGCCGCCCTATGACGCTCGGACGAGTTGCCTTGATCATGGCCTCGCCGATTTGACGCGCGCTCCAGATCGGTACCCCGTCCTGGTAGACGCCCGGCGCGAGGTCCGGGTTCCCGGGACCGCCGAAGCTGTAGAGCTCCTGCTGCAACACGCTGAGCTCCTTGGCGGGCACCGGCATTTGCCGCGGTGTTTGCGGCCAGAGGCAGACGAGGCCCGGGTCGCCGGCCGTCCCACACTGCGGTGCCGGATTGATATAGACTCCGGCCGGCGCGTAGCCTTCCTGCGTCTGCCGGCGCCGATTGTGGAACGGAACCGTCGAGTTGCCCATCTCCTCCACTTCCTGCTCGTAGTGCAGCGCCAGGAGCAGCGTCGGGGTGCCCTCGGCGCCGTTCAGCGCCGCCAGTCCGCCCCGAGTGACCCGGGTCTTGTTGATGAGCGCCGCCGCCTGCGCCGCGCTCCCGCCGCTCCGGATCAGGCCTTCGGCCCAGAGCAGATCGTTCTGCGCCCGGGTGTAGAGCGGGTCGAGCCCCCGGCAGTCCTCGCCGGGAAGTCCGCTGCCGGGAGAAGCCAGGTACGAAAAGCGCATGTGCCCCAGGCTCGACCGGTGATAGGTGCCCCGGGCCGGGTTGAGGATTTCAGCCGGGACCCAGGCGAAGTCGGTGCCGGCGCCGGCGTCGGCGGCCAGACCGCCGTTGCCCCCAGCATTGTTGCTCGGGCCCCAGGTACCGTTTCCAACCCGCTTGTCGGCGGAGTGCGGCTGGGGCTCCGGGTGATTCGGATATGGATCGTTGTAGATCGGTCCGGTCCCCAAGGCCGGCGCGTAGGCGCCGGTGAACAACGTAGCCACCCGGGTATCTACCCGAGCGGTTCCCAGGGCGTTGCCCCACCCCTTGACCCAGTCGTACAGGGTCCCGGTGTCCTGGAAGAAGTTGAAATCGAACGCGGTACCCGAGCTGATACCCTGGGAGGCGTAGGTTGCCACCTGGGCCCAGTTGACCGCGGCATTCTCCGCCTGATTCCGCGGGAAGTTGGCCAGGAGCTCGGCCTGCGCGGTGTGCATGATCTGGATCAGTTGAGCACTGGAGTAGCGCGGCCCGTTGACAGTGCCGGTCCAGGTGGACGGCGTCAGGGCGAACGGCGACGTCCCCATCAGCGCGATGGCCTGGTCGAACTTCTTGATCGCGGAATCCCGCACCTCCGCTCGGGGCCGGAACGGCAGGGTTGCCGGGTTGGAAATGTCGGTGTTTTCCGTCACCACGAAGCCCTTGTCGTAGTTGAGCGCGATGTTGGCGAACACCACACCCTGCAGCATGACCGAGACGGCCTCGTGCATCTTGGTCGTGGCGTCATCGGTAAGAATGACGTCGTTCTTCCGGATTGCGGTCAGCACGTCGTTCACCGACGATAGCGTCCCGTAATAGCCGTACCAGAAGGATTCCACCGCCAGCCGGTGCGAGCCTGACGGGGTGTTGTCCCACCCGCATCGCTGCGGGCAGTCGGCTCCGCCGTTGCCGATGGGGCCGTAGGAGCTGTAGAAGCGGAGGTCGGCGTTGTTCCACGAGGCGGAATAGCTGTCCGCCACTGTGGAGAGCGTCAACGCTCCCCAGTACGCCCCGCGGACGTTGAACCAGTTCCGGAACGCTCCGGTAACCAGGCCCGCAACGGCGCCGGGGTCGGAGAAGGCGCGGGCCGCGTCCGGGGCGTTGGGGTTGGCCACCTCGAGGCTCTTGCACCCCACGGTGCCAACGGCCGCCACCACCGCCGCGAGCCGATACCACTGTGTCAGCTTACGCATGTACGATATCCTCTCGAGAGTCGGGTCGGGGCCTCAGAACGCGATTTCCACGACCGCGGTGAACGTGCGGTAGTGGGGATACGAGAACCAGTCGATCCGGAACTGGTACGGATCGCCATCCAGGCCCGAAACCTCCGGGTCATACCCGCTGTACTTCGTGAAGGTGAAGAGGTTCCGGCCCACGATACCGAGGCGCACGTTCTCCAGCCGGCCGAGGCCGACCTTCGAAAGCTGATTGCGCACGAAGGTGTAGTTGGCCGAGACTTCCTTGATCTTCGCGTAGGTGCCCGACTCGGCGAAGAAGTCGTTCGGCTGGAGCCCGTTGTAGAACGCGGTGTAGTAGTCCTGCGACTTCTGCGCCGCGGTGGGCTTGCCGCGCTGATCGAAGATCGGATCCAGGAAGTTGATCAGCTTCCACTGCCGGGTGCCGTTGTAGATCGTCCCGCCCTGGGTCCAGTCCAGCAGTCCGTACACGCTGAACCGCTTGTAGTTGACCGTGGTGCTGAAGCTGGCGTTGAAGTCCGGATTGGCGTCGCCGATCTGGACGACGTTGGTGGTGGCCTTGCAGCTGCCGTCGCTGTTGAACGTCTTGCACTTGAGGTAGGTAAGCAGCCGCTCAGGTGAAGTACAGGCCGCGTTGGTGGCGCGGTTGATGTGGTCCTCCCCGCACTGCCAGGAGGCCTTGGTGACGACGTAACCCTCTTCGTTCACGGTGTAATTCGCGTCCGGGCAAGTGGTGGCCCGGCAGGCCGCCTTGGCGGGATCGTCGTAGACCTCGTTGATGTTGCGGATGAAATGCCGTCCGTACATCACGCCCAGCTGAACCCCCTGCGCCAGATAGAAGACCGCCGGCTGCTGGCCGAAGAAGTTGAGCTTCTCGGGCAGCGGGTAATCGGTGATGGTCTGCCGGGTCCGGTCGCCGACCAGGTTGACGACCCATGCCAGATCACGATTGTTGACCACCTGGTAGCCGATCCCCAATTCGTGCGTGGCCGACCGCAACGCACCCACATTCCGCCACTGCTGGGTGAAGCCGACCACCGAGGGCAGATCCACTAGCTGGATCTGGTCCTTGGTGTCCTTGCGGGAGTAGGTGTACTCCAAGGTGAAGCGTCCACCGGCCATCTCGATGTTGCCGCCGACCTCGAGCTCCGCCGAGTGGGCCGGCCGCAGGTCCTTGTTGCCCAGGACGGCCTTGCTGAACGAGCCGCCGCCGATCGACAGCGTCTCGTACTGGTATTCGAAGCCGGGCCGCAGTCCCGCGGTCCCGTAGGAGGCGCGAAGCCGGATTTCGTCGAAGCCCTTGATCTTGAGGTCTTCGTTGGCCCGCCAGGCACCCGACAACCGGTAGAAGTACGACTTCCGGTTGTTGGAGCCGAACAGCGACGACTCGTCGCGCCGGATCAGGCCGTCCAGGATGTACTTGTCCTTGATGTCGAACGTGGTGATGGCAAATGCGTTCCGGTTGCGGATCGTGGTGTTGTACGAGCCCGCGGTGATGCTGGAGGGATCGCCTGCGGGAGCCTCGGGCACTCCCTTCACGATCAGCGCGCCGGCGTTGAACTGGGTCCGGCTCTGGGTCTGATCCTCGTAGATGTAGCTGACCTTGGTGGTGTTGTTGATACCCTGATAGCTGCCGGTGGCGGTCAGGGTGGCGCCGGTGTTGTAGGTCCGGCCGGTGAAGGCCCGCCGGAAGAGACTCCCGGGCCGCGGATTTCCAGCGGAGTTCAGGTACCCGAAGGGCACCAGGTCGGAGAAGTCATCCCGTTCCTGGTCGAAGTTGTAGTTGGCTTCGCCGGTGAGCCAGTCGAGCATCCGCCAGCGCACCCGGCCGCCGCCGGTAAACCGGCTCCGCTCGGCATCCCGCTTCTCGTTGGCGAGGTTGTAGAGCGGGTTGGTGGCATTGGTGATGTTGTCGGGAATCTGGGCCCGGTACGGGCTGCCGTCGGGGTTCTTGGCGAACAGGTCGACGTACGGCGGCACGAAGGTAATCCCGAAGAACGGACCGAGCTGGCCGGCCTGCTGCGTTCCCGACGTGGGCGCGCCCGGATCGGTGAGCGGGTTGTTGTTGGAGCGGCCGTAGAAGCTGCTCAACTCGAAATCCACCCGGGGGGTAAGCTGCTGGTCCACGTTCAGCCGGAAGTTCTGCCGGCCGAACCCCTTGAGCCCGAAGATGACGCCCTCGGTGTGGGTGTTCTCGAACGAGGCGTTGAAGTTGGTCGACCCGCGCCGCTGCCCGATCGAGAGGTAGTTCGTATAGAACATGCCGGGGTGCAGGACTTCCTTCTGGTGGTCGTGGAAGACCGGGTAGGGATTGTCCTGGACGTGATCCGCCTTGAGCTGCAGGTTGCCGGCGGAGCTCCGGTCGAAGTCGATGCTGCCATCGGCCAGCGTCTTGATCTTGAAGGCGTTGGAAACCGACGCCGGAATCTCCGCGCTCACGAACGACGCACCGGCCTCGTTCCGGACGGTAACCAGGAGCTTGCCGTCCGCCAGGTTCTTGCCCCGCTTAGTGAAGATCTGGACCACTCCGTTGGCGGCGTCGGAGCCGTACAGCGAGCTCGCCGCGGCGCCCTTGATGACTTCGATCCGCTCGATATCCTCCGAGGCGATGTCCGCCAGGGTGGCGCGGCTGATCGTTCCGTCGATGATGATGAGCGGCTGCGACGACCCCGAAATGCTGGTGGCGCCGCGCAGACGGATCGAG
>JBGPVQ010000104.1:0-8404 GCA_041491785.1 Gemmatimonadota bacterium
AGGATCTCGCCCAGATAGCCGGCCGGCATGGAGGCCTCCTTCTCGGTGAGGCTATGTCTCGGTTGATCGGGTGTTGAGCACGGAGAACTTACGGGTTGCACTGAAATTCGTTAGCCGCCCTAGGGAAGCGCCTTCAGGGTGCCCGCCACGAGAGAATCCGCCGCCGCCTTGACCCGGGCCTTGAGCGCCGGCGGCACCCGGTCGTCGAGCGCCGGATTCGGCTCGTAGCGAAGCACGCCCCCCGCGAGACCGAACGACTCGACCCGGGGAGAAAAGCGCCCGTCTTTGACCTCGCGCGCGATGGCGATGAAGGCCTTCGGCAGATCGATCACGACTGAGGCGATCACCCGCTCCGGTGCCAGCGCGCTCTGATCCGCATTGGCGCCGAAGGCATATACGCCGGGGCTTTCCTTGACCGCCTGGAACAGGCCGAGGGCCGCCTGGTCGGCGTTGTGGTGGAGCATGTCCACCCCGACCCGGATCATCGCCAGCGCCGCTTCGCGCCCCGCGGCCACATCGTCGAAGGTGTTCAGGTAGGCAACCCGGCTCTCCACCGCGGGGTTCACCGCCTTCGCTCCATTCACCCATCCCTCATAGCCGCGCTTGATCGGGGGCAGCTCGATTCCGCCGACGAATCCGATCTTGTTGGTTCGGGTCAGCCCGCCCGCCACCATCCCGGCCAGATATGTCCCCTCTTCGATCCCGAACACCAACGGCACCACGTTGCCGGTCGCCGAGACGCGCTCGCCGGAAGTAACCACAAAGATGGTCTTGGGGTAGCTGGCCCCGATGCGCTCGGCGGGGCCCTGGAATTCGAAACCGTGCCCGAACACCAGATTGTAGCCTTGTGCAGCGTAGGTGCGGAGCGCCTCTTCCTGCTCCCCGGGGGTCCGGGCTTCGACGTGGCTCACCTCCGCCTTGAGCGAGTCGCGGATCAGGTTGAGGCCCCGGAAGGCGCCGGAATTCCACGCCGCGTCGGCCACCGAGCCGGGGGTGATCAGCGCCACCCGGAACCCGGCGGGCCCTTCGGACTTCTTGGCGCAGGCGGAAAGGACGATCAGGAGAGCGGCGGCAAGCCCTCGCGGACAGCGCACTCGTTAGCCATCCACCTTCAGCTGTTCACCGTCGACGGGGGAGACGGTCTCCATCTTGACCCCGCCGTTCACCCGTCCTCCCTCTTGGATCAGCAATCGGGGTGTCGCAACGTCCCCGTGCACCATCGCGGTGGTCTGGAGCTCGACCCGGTCGGTGGCGGTAATGCAGCCGTGCACCCTGCCGCCGATCACGGCTTCCCGGGTCGCGATGTCTCCTTCGACGATTCCTCCTTCGGACAGGAGGACCTGATCGCCGGCGTGCACGCTGCCGATGACCCGCCCTTCGATCCGGATCACCCCGGCCGCCTGCAGATCCCCGGCAATCGTGAGGTCCTTCGCGATGATCGAGAGCCCTCCCTGCCCATCCCGGGCAATCCGGCGTCGTTCGGTCGTTGGTGTCGCGGCGGTCTGCGGGGGCGAAAAGATTCCCATCAGCGTTCCTCCTTCACCATCGTGCCGGGATCGATCGACACTCCGTTGTGCCGGATCTCGAAGTGGAGATGTGGAGCCGATGACCGCCCGGTGTTGCCGCTGCGGGCGATGACCTCGCCGGCGCGGACCCGTGAACCCTGAACCGCCAGGATGCGGGAGAGATGTCCGTACATGGACTGATAGCCTTCCGGGTGCTCAAGCAGCACGAAGTTGCCGTATTCCTCGTGCGCCCCGGTCTGGAGGACGACGCCGCCGCCCGAGGCCCGCACCAGGCTCCCCACCGGCACAGCAATGTCGATGCCGGGGTGGTTCTCCTGGGCCGTATCCGCAAGCGCCTGACCCCGCGTCACGTAGCCCCGCTCATCCAGGGGCCAATGCCGCGGAAGAGACGCCTCGGTCTCGTAAATCGCGGCGGTACCGGGGCTCGACGCGTAGATCGGCGGCGCCACCGGCAGGGTGCTCCGGAAGATCACCGGGTCCGGGACGATGTCCGCCCCGACCATGGTGCGCAGCCGTTGGTAATTCCGTTCGACGCTGTCGAGCGCGGCTGCCAGTTCCCGGATCCGGAGATTATCGGTGTGGAGCCGCTCCACTTCTCGGCTGAGCCGGGGTACCTGGGCCGCCTGTCGCACGATCGGTCCGTAGAACGCAACACCGAGCACCACCAGAATCGTCGCCCCGACCGCCAGAACCACCGCGGCCCGGAGCCCCCAGACCGGAATCCGATAGGTGCGGGACTGGAGCGCTCCGTCCCGCTGCACGATGATCGAGACGCTGCGATTCCCGCCGCTCATCCTCCGAAGGGCTCACCCAGGATCAGTTCAAGCACCCGCGCCAGGTCCTCGTTCGAGTAGTAGTGGATGGTCACCGCCCCTCTGCCACGACGCCGCGCGGTGACCCGCACGTCGGTCTGCAGCCGCTTTCGGAGCGCGTCTTCCACCCGCCGGATGTCGGCGCTGGGATTCCGCGGCTCGGCCTTGGGCCGCCGGATCCGTCGCGGCAGGGACGGCGCATGGAGCTGCTCGCCCCGCACCCGCACCTCGAGGTCACGCACTGACCACCCTGCGGCCGCGGCTTCGCGCGCCAGCCGGGTGATCTCGGTCAGGTTGGTCAGGGCCAGCAGGGCGCGGCCATGACCTTCGGTGATTTTCCGGTGCTGAATCAGCGCTAGGACCTCTTCGGGGAGGCGGAGGAGGCGGAGGGTGTTGCTCACGGTGGAACGGTCCTTCCCCACCAGTCGCGCCACCTCCTGCTGCGGGATGTCGAATTCCTGCATCAGCCGCTGGTAGCCCAGCGCCGCGTCCACCGCGGAGAGGTCGTCGCGCTGCAGATTCTCGATCAGCGCGAGGGTCAGGAGGGACCGATCGTCCACTTCCCTCACGACCGCGGGAATCCTGGCCCAGCCGAGCCGTTGGACCGCGCGCCATCGCCGCTCGCCGGCAATCAGCTCGTAGCGCCCGTTCGGCCGCGGCCGCACCACCACCGGCTGCAGCAGCCCGGAGGCCTGGATCGAATCGGCCAGCTCCTTGAGTTGGGGCTCGTCGATCTCGCGGCGGGGCTGATAGGGGTTGGGGCCGATAGCAGTGACGGCCAGCTCCTTGAGCCCGCCGCTCGCCTGCGCCTCTTCCCGGCTGATCGGTCCCAGCAAGGCTTCCAGTCCGCGGCCCATTCGCCTGGTCTCGGTCACGAGCGCACCTCCCCTGTCACCCGCGTGGTCGCGCGCGGCAACTCGATCTCCGCGTTCAGTTCGCCCGATTCGGCGCGCCGGAGCAGCTCCTGAGCAACGGAGAGGTAGCTCTTCGCGCCCACCGACTGCACGTCGTACATCAGGATCGGCTTGCCGAAGCTGGGAGCCTCGGCGAGCCGCACATTCCGGGGAATGACCGTCTTGAAGACCTTGGCCCCGAAGTATTCCTTGGCGTCCTTCGCCACCTGGCGGCAGAGGTTGAGCCGCGAGTCGTACATGGTGAGCAGCACGCCGTCAAGCGCGAGGTCGGGATTGAAGTTCTGCTGTACCAGTCGAATGGTGTTGAGCAGCTGCGAGATCCCCTCCAGCGCGTAGTACTCGCATTGGACCGGAATGATCACGCCGTGCGCCGCGGCCAGGACGTTGAGGGTGATCAGGCCGAGCGACGGCGGACAATCGATGATGATGTAGTCGAATGCCGGAAGCGCGGGGCGCAGCGCATCGCGCAAACGCGCCTCTCGATTCTCCACGTTCACCAGTTCGAGCTCGGCGCCGACCAGATCCTGGGTGGCAGGTATGATCGAAAGAAACGGCAGCTCGGCGTCGCGCTGGATGACCTCTTCGACCGGCCGCCGTTCGACCAGGAGATCATAGAGCGAGAGGCGGGCGGGGTCCTTGGGAACACCGACGCCGCTGGTGGCGTTTCCCTGCGGGTCGGCGTCTACCAAGAGGGTCCGGCGCTCGGCGATCGCGAGGGAGGCGGCGAGGTTCACCGCCGTGGTCGTCTTGCCTACCCCACCCTTCTGGTTAGCGATCGCGATCGTGCGTGCCATGGATTGTATGCTTAACTCATTGATATAAAAGAGGTTACAGAAGAACAAAACAACAATTAGGCCGCACCGACAACGCAATATACGCGCGAACGACAGTTCTGCCAGTGCATGGTTTCACGTGAAACGGCCGAGAGCGACTGAAGATGGCCGCGGATGGACCTCTGCTGGTAATTGGAATTGCGCTCAGAATGAGCCGATCCCCTCGTCGAGGGTCGGCGACGCGCGGGTCTGCTCACCTACTTGCTAGGCTCGCCATACACTCAGGAGCGGAGTCTCCGGATGAGCCAAGATCCCGCCCGGGTCTGGAGGCGTAGCCAGACGGTTGGGGACCAGGAGGGAATGGGGGAGCGGAGAGATCGCTGGCGCAGCCGAGCGATCGAGCCCTGCAGGGCCCTGTTTCACGTGAAACGACGGAAGGGCGGTCCCCAGCGACCCTAGTCCCTAGCCTTCAACACCTCCATCACCAGGTTCTGCAAGTCGCTCGGCGAGACCCCCGGGATGCGGCCCGCCTGTCCCAGGCTACTCGGGCGATGCCGGTTCAGCTTCTCGCGCGCCTCGAAGGAGAGGCTGTGGAGAGCAGTGAACTCAAGCCCGGGTGGGATCATGAACTCATCCAGCTCGCCAAGTCGTTGCGCTGCCTGACGCTCTCGATCGATGTATCCTCCGTATCGGAGCTCGATCCCGGCCCATTCGGCTTCGCCGTTCTGGGTGCTGAGGCCCGCCGCGGACAGGAGGCCTTCGAGCGCCACGCCCGGCCGCCGCGCCAGTTCGGCCAGGCGCACAGGTGCCGCAATCGGGTTCGTCCCCGCCGCCTCGAGCAGGGAGTTCACGGCCAGGGGAGAGACCGCCGTCTCCTCAGCGATCGCCAGGACCCGATCCTCTGTCGCGAGTCTTTCGCCGGCGTGGCGGCGCTCTTCCTCGGTCAGCAACTCCATTCGATCCGCCAGGGGAAAGAGCCGCCGGAGGGCGTTGTCCTGCCGGAGCAGGAGACGGAACTCCGCCCTCGAGGTGAAGAGTCGGTAGGGCTCGTCCACCCCCCTCGTAACCAGGTCGTCAACCAGCACTCCCAGGAAAGCCTCGTCCCGCCGGAACACGATCGGATCCCGGCCGAGGGTGACCGCCGCCGCGTTCAGACCGGCTACCACTCCCTGGCCGGCCGCCTCTTCATAGCCGGTGGTCCCGTTGATCTGTCCAGCGAAATACAGCCCCTCCACGCCGCGGACTTTCAGCGTCGGATCGAGCTGCGTGGGAGGGAAGTAGTCGTACTCGATCGCGTATCCGGCGCGGGTCATCTCCGCCTGCTCGAGGCCCGGCACCGAGCGCAAGAATTCGAGCTGCACCGCGGGGGGCAGGGAAGTTGAGAGGCCGTTGACATACATCTCGCTGGTCTCGAGCCCCTCCGGCTCCAGGAATACCTGGTGTCCGGCTGCCTCCGGGAAGCGGACGATCTTGTCCTCGATCGAGGGACAGTAGCGGGGGCCCCGCCCGCTGATTGCACCGCCGTACATCGCCGACTCCGAGAGCCGATCGGAGATGATCTCCCGGAGCCGCTCGGTTGTATGGGTCAGGTAGCAGGGAAGCTGCCGAGGATGCTCATTGCGCTCGTAGAACGAGAACCAGTATGGCCCAGCGTCGCCATCCTGCCTCCCCATCCTCGATAGATCAGCCGTCCTTCCGTCAATCCTCGGAGGGGTTCCCGTCTTGAAGCGTTCTATAGTAACTCCAAGATCAGCAATAGCTTGAGAGATTTCTACCGCTGGTGGCTCGCCCGCCCGACCCGCCGGAATCTGGTTGCTGGTCCCGATATGAATCCTGCCCCGGAGAAACGTCCCCGCCGTCACCACGACCGCACCGGCCGCATAGCGACGCCCGTCGGTGGTCACCACGCCGAGCACCCGCCCCCCATCGAGCAGAAACCGCGCGGCCGTGCCCTGCGCAAACCGCAGGCTGGGCAGCCGCTCGAGCAAGGTGCGCACCGCCCGCCGATACAGTCCCCGGTCGCACTGCGCCCTTGGAGACCACACCGCCGGCCCCTTCGACCGGTTGAGCATTCGGAACTGGATCCGGGAGAGATCGGTGGCTCGGCCCATGATCCCGCCCAGCGCATCCACTTCCCGCACCACTGTGCCCTTGGCGATCCCACCGATGGCCGGATTACACGACATCTGCCCGATGGTCTCGAGCTGCTGGGTAAGCAGCAAGGTCCGCGCACCCGACCTCGCCGCCATGGCCGAGGCCTCGGTACCCGCATGCCCCCCACCGATCACCAGAACATCGAAGTCGCGCATCCGGGAAAACCTAAGCCCTCAGGGGCTGGGATTCAGGGGTGACGGGCGTATGAGAAAAACGATATCTTCCCGCGTTACTGAGGGAATTAGTTGTCGAACTGTCCACAGGAGCTCCAGTATGGCCATCCGTCTCGGCGATCTCGCCCCCGACTTCTCCGCTGATACCACCCAGGGCCCCATCCGATTCCACGAGTGGAAGGGCAATTCCTGGGCGGTGCTCTTCAGCCACCCCAAGGATTTCACTCCGGTCTGCACCACCGAGCTCGGCCGCGCCGCCCAACTCAAAGGCGAATTCGAGAAGCGCAACTGCAAGATCATCGGCCTGAGCGTGGACCCGGTCGACTCCCATGTGAAGTGGGAGAGCGACATCAAGGATGTCACGGGCCACCAGGTGAACTTCCCCATGATCGGCGACCCCGACCGCACGGTCGCCATGCTGTACGACATGATCCATCCGAACGCCAGCGAGAACTTCACCGTCCGCTCGGTCTTCATCATCGGGCCCGACAACAAGGTGAAGCTCACAATCACCTATCCCGCCAGCACCGGCCGGAATTTCGACGAGCTGCTCCGAGTCATCGATTCGCTGCAGCTCACCGCGAACTTTTCGGTGGCGACCCCGGTCGACTGGAAGAACGGCGAGGACGTGATCATCGTTCCCGCCGTCTCCGACGAGGACGCGAAGAAGAAATTCCCGAAAGGATTTACCGCGAAGAAACCCTATCTTCGAGTGACGCCGCAGCCCACGAAGTGAAGCGCCCCGGCCGGGCCCTCCTTGCGCTGTTGGTGGTCCTCCTCGGCTGCGCCCGGAACCCGGGGGCCGCCGGCCATCCGGCCCGGTATCTGTACGTGTGGGCCGGCACCGGCATGGGGCACGGGGGCAGCGATTTCGTCGCCGTGGTGGACGCGGACCCTGCGAGCGCATCCTACGGCCGGATCCTCGGCGCGTCGCCGGCGGTAGGCGGCGGGATGATGCCTCACCACACCGAGTACACGCTGCCCCCCACTCGGCCCTACTTCGCCAACGACTTCACCGCCGGGCGGATCTTCCTGGTCGATGCCAGCGCTCCTGGCTCAGCCAGGATTGTTGCGACCATCGACAGCGTGCCCGGCTTCCGCCGGCCGCACAGCTTCGCGCGGCTCAACGACACCCTGGTGCTCGCCTCGCTGCAGTTCGGCGACTCCACGCTCCCCGGCAATCCCGGCGGTATCGCGGAGTTCGACGCTTCGGGCCGCCTTCTGCACACCGCCTCCTCGGCGGACCCGGCCTTTCCCGGCGCCCGAATCCGGACCTACGCCCTCGAGCTCGTGCCGGCCCTCGACCGGTTCATCACCACCAGCTCACCGATGGACTCCGAGCGGACCGCCGATGTGATCCAGGTATGGCGCCTCTCCGACCTGAAGCTCCTCCGTACCATCGCCATGCCCGGCATTCCGGGCGACTCTCTGGATCACTACCCGTTCGAGCTCCGAACCCTCCCCGACCACCGGACGGTGTTCCTCAACACCTACACCTGCGGGTTCTTCCGGATCACCGGCATCGAAACCGAGGCGCCCAAGGTGGAGATGGTGTACTCGATGCGGAAACCGGTACGGTTCGGCTGTTCCGTGCCGATCCTGGCCGGGAAGTTCTGGGTGATGCCGATTGCGTATTCGCACGTCATCGTTTCTCTCGACCTCAGCGACCTGTCACACCCCGTGGAAGTGTCCACGCTCCCCACCGATTCGACCTTCTTTCCGCATTGGATCGCGGCGGACCCCGGCAGCGACCGGCTGATCGTGACGGAGCAGGGTGATGGCCCACCCCGGATTTTCATGGCCCGGCTCGACCGGACCAGCGGGCGGCTCTCCTGGGACGAGCGCTTCCGGGAGGCGGACTCAACCCGACTGGGCGTGAGTTTCAGCCGGGCCACCTGGCCCAACGGAGTCGTGGGGGCGGCCATGCCGCATGGCGCGCTGTTCGTTCCCTGAAACAAGCAGGGGCCCCCACTTAAGGACCCCGCTCAGCGTGTGGCTCCTGGTGTCTCCCTGACTCCCTGGCCCCTATGCCGTCCTGATCCACCGCAGCAT
>JBGPVQ010000105.1:0-8345 GCA_041491785.1 Gemmatimonadota bacterium
AATCGCGTCCGCCGGAGTAGGGCGTCCGGCACCCGTTCGAGATCGAGCAGAAACCCCTCTTCGGCTTTGAGCGGGTACACGTGAGATTCCGCGCCGGAAAGGATCGAGCCACCGATGTAGGCCTGATATCCCGGCTCCGGAAAGATGATCACGTCGCCGGGGTCGGCCACGGCGTATGGCAAATGCGCCAGCCCTTCCTTGGATCCGATCAGCGGAAGCGTCTCGCTGACGGGGTCGAAACGCTTCCCGAAGCGCCGCTCGAGGTAGGCCGCGCAGGCTTTCCGGAACGCCGGAAGCCCCTGCTGGAATCCGTACTTGCTGAGCGCGGGATTCCCGAGCGCCTCCCGCAGCGCCTCGACCACGACCGCCGGGGGCGGGGTGTCGTTATCTCCGGCTCCCAGGTCGATCACGTCCACGCCGGCCTCGGTCAGCCGCCGCTTGATGGCCGGGATTTCGGCGAGCGGGTACCCCGGCAGCGCGCCCAGCCGGGCGCTGAATCGCACGGTCATTCTTCGTAGGCCTCGACGGGGTTGGTGAGCACTCCGACTCCCGGGATTTCCACCTCGACCACGTCGCCGGGAGCGAGAGGCCCGACACCGGCCGGCGTCCCGGTGGCGACCAGATCGCCGGGCTCGAGCGTCATGACGTCGCTGATGTATGACAGCAGCACCGGGATCTCGAAAACCATCTCGGAGGACCGAGCGCGTTGGCGCTCCTCTCCGTTCACCCGCCCCACCACCTCAAGCTCGCGCCAGTCGAGGTCCTCTGCGACCCGAGGGCCAACTGGGCAGAAGGTGTCGAAGCCCTTGGCGCGGGACCACTGGCCGTCGGAGCGCTGCAGGTCGCGCGCGGTAACATCATTGAGGCAGACGAAGCCTCGAATGCCGCGTTCCGCGGTGGCGGCGTCCACGTGATGCATCCGTCGCCCGATCACCACTCCGATTTCCGATTCGAACTCGATCTGCCGGGAGGCGGGCGGCAGGATGATGGCCTCCCCGTTCCCGATGATGGCGCTCGGCGGCTTGAGGAACAGCAGCGGGGCCTTGGGCACCTCGTTGCCGAGCTCCTTGGCGTGGTCGGCATAGTTCCGCCCCACACAGACGATTTTGGATGGCCGCCCCGTCATCTCACACGCTCGCTCCGATTCCATGCCGGGCGAAGAAATCTTCGCACTTGGTTCTCACCTCCGCCCAGGGCCCGATCACCCGCTCCGCGGGGGGCAGCCCGCCCAGGAGGAGCGGGCCGTACCGCTTGGCCACGACCCGGCGGTCGAGCAGAATGACGACTCCGACATCGGTCCGGGTCCGAATGAGTCGTCCGAACCCCTGCTTGAGCTTGAGCGCCGCATGGGGGAGGAGATATCCCATAAAGCCGTCCTCACCCTGTTCTGCCAGACGCTCCAGCCGGGCCGCTGTTAGCGGCTCCGAGGGCACCTTGAAAGGTAGCTTGCAGAGCAGCAGCACGCGGAGCGCGCGCCCCGGAACGTCGACCCCTTCCCAGAACGAGTCGGTGCCGAGCAGGATTGCGTTGCCGGCATCTCGGAAGCGCCGGATGAGCTGGTCCCGGCTGCGTTCACCCTGGACGAGAATCGGCCACCGGGCGGGAAGCGAGGCTCGCAACTCCGCGGCCGCACGCCGAAGCGCCGCATGGCTGGTGAAGAGGGCGAACATCCCGCCGTCCGAGGCCCACGCCAGCTCGGTGATGGCGCGGACGACGCAGGCGTCGTGGGCGGCCTCGTCCTCCCGCGGATCGGGCAGATCGCTGGGAACTCCGAAGAGGCACTGTTCGGGATAGTTGAACGGCGAGGGGAGGATTTCCCGGATGGTTACCGGGCTCGGCTCGATCGAGAGCCCCACTCGCGACTCGAGGAAATCGAACTCCCCTCCCGCGGCGAGCGTGGCGCTGGTGAGCGCGACCGTCTTGACCCGGTCGAAAAGCAACTCTCGCAGCACCGGCGCCAGGTCGAGCGGCACCGCGGCCAGCGCGAGCTGTTGCCCCTTGGGTCCCGATCGTTCGATCCACCGCACGGTGGGGGCACCGCCCGGGGCGGGGCGGAGGGCGCGATTGAGCCCGTCGCTTACCGCTTCGAGCCGTCGCACCACGCCGCGGAGTTCGCCCAGCAGCTGGGTGCGCCGCTCGGTGAGCTCCCCCTGGCTCATCCGGTCCGCAATCGTCTCGACGTCGTCGCGGATCCGGCGGAATCCGGCAAGCACCGCCTCGAGTTCCAGCGCGAGGCCCTCCGACCACACCGGCGCCTGGGAGAACTCGGCGTCGAGCCGCAGCGGCGAGCCGCGGTCCTCCAGAAGCCGGTGAAGGCGCAGGAACATGCCCTCGGCAAAGCGGCGCGCGTCCGCCAGGGCTGGGAGGAGACGCTGGGTGAGCAGGTCGAGGCTCGCCCGGCTGAGCAGATCCATCTGGCCCTGCAGCTCATGGCCCAGCGCGGGGAGCAGCCCTTTCCCGCTTCGCTCCAGGCGGCCGAACAGCCGCCGCACTCCCCGGCTGCTGACTTGGGCTCCCAGGTGAGATGCGGCGACGTCCTCCAGGTGGTGGGCCTCGTCCAGCACCAGCCGCTGATAGGGCGGAAGCACCGCCGCCTCGTCCCAGTTTTCCTGGGCACTCCGCACCGCGAGATCGGCGGCGAGGAGATGGTGGTTCACCACCAGCACGTCCGCTTCGGCGGCCGCCCGCTTGGCGCGAAAAAGGAAGCACCGCTCGAAGTGCGGGCAGCGGAGCCTGGTGCAGAGATCGGGCTCGGCGGCCACTTCATCCCAGACTTCGTTGCTGGGCGGGGCGGCGAGGTCGCCCAGCGTGCCGTCCGGCGTGCGGCCCGCCCATTCCGCGAGGCCGATCAGCTCTTCGAGCTTTTCCGGCTCGAGCAACGACTGCTGCCCGGCCATGGCCGTGCTGAGCCGGGAAAGGCAGAGATAGTTCCGCCAGCCTTTGAGCAACGCGAACGTCGGCGTATGCTGGTCATCGGCGAGCGCGTCCCGAAGCAGCGGGAGATCCTTCCCGACCAGCTGCTCCTGCAGGTTGATCGTATTGGTGGAGACTACCGTCCGCTGGCCGTTCGCCCGGGCCCAGGCGAGCGCTGGAACCAGATAGGCGAACGACTTGCCGATGCCGGTGCCGGCTTCCAGCAGGACCACGCCACCGTCGTTGTAGGCATCGGCGATGTGCGCGGCCATGTCCCGCTGCCCCTGGCGATCCTCGAACGCACCCATCCGCGCGGCGATGGGCCCGTGTTCGCCCAGGGTATCCACTACCGCGAACGGATCCAGCCGGACCTCGCTTCTCCGCTTCGGCACCTCCACCACAACGTAGAGGTCCGTGGCGTCGTTGTTGACGATGCCGAACCCGATCCCACCGTCGTGGAGCCGCGCGGCAACCGAGAGATCCGCCGGGGAGGGCTCCAGCAACCCGCCCGGATGATTGTGCAGGACGATTTCGCCCCGTTCGGCGACGCCGGGGAGCGCCAGCACTTCGTCCGCGGTGCCCCGCGCCACCGGACGCACCGCGACGATCAGCCCCGCAGCATCCATCGAGCCCACGAAGCAGACCTCGCGCCCGCGCGCGGCGGCGATCTCCCGGGCGATGAGAGCTGTGACGGCGGAGGAGAGACGATCGGTGCTCATAGGGTCGCCTAAAGCTAGCAGCATGCGCCCCAGTGAACGGGCTAGGTCTTGAGTTCCTTCTTCTTGGCGGCGGGGAACAACACGTTATTGAGAATCAGCCGGTAGCCCGGCGAGTGGGGATGGGTGGAGAGATCGGTCGGCGCGTCACCCACCTGGTGTTGCGGGTCCTCCGGATCGTGACCGCCGAGGAAGGTCCAGGTGCCCTGCCCCCGCTCTCCATGGATGTATTTGACCCAGGGTGCGCCGGCCTCGTCCGCGAGAACGGTGACGCCGGGCTTGAGGGTTTCCCGCATGAAGGAGGTGGTCATCCCGTAAAAATCGGGGACCACCTGGCGGTGACTCTGGACCAGCATCGTGGCCACGGGATCGATCTTCGCGCTGAAATTGAAGAGGGTGAACGCGCCGAGGGGCTGCCGGCGGTCCGGGGAATTCACCTGGTGCCCGTCGATCTCGGAGTACACCGCGATGGCCGGGGACAGCTCGAGCCGGGCCTTCTGGAATGCGAGCGCTTTTTCCCAGTGCAGCTTGTCGGCGGCGGTGGGATCCATCGGCGTGCCGTCGGCGAAGCTCGCGGCAATGTCGACGCCCTCGCTCGCCAGCGCCAAGTCGAGTGTCTCGGTGGCGGTGCACATCGCGAACAGGAAGCCCCCCCGATCGACGAACGCCGCGATGGTGCGCGCGACCGCCTTCTTCTCCGCCGGCACGTTGGCGAACCCGAGCTGGCGGGCCATCCGCTGGTTCCGGTCCACCATGTCCTGCAGCCAGGGCGCGCCGGCATAGGTGAGATAGAACTTCGAGTATTGTCCGGTGAAGTCTTCGTGGTGGAGGTGGAGCCAGTCGTAGGTCTTGAGCCCCTGCCCGATCACCTCCGCGTCCCACACCTTGTCGAAGGAAATGCCGGCATACTGCAGCGCCATGGTGACCGCGTCGTCCCACGGGGTGGCGTTGGGGGGAACGTACACCGCCACCCTGGGCGCCTTTTCCAGGGGCACCGCGTCCATGTTCCCCTGCGCGAGCTCACCCCGGATCTCCGCCACCTGGCCGTCGTCGAGGAGCGTCGCGGACACCCCCGCCACCGCCGCGTCTCGCTGCGTCGTCGTATCCGCGGGGAGGAGGAAGGAGCCGTTCCGGTAGTTGAGGAACCACTCGGCCTTGCCGCCCCGCTCGAGGAGTCGGAAGGTGACGCCGTACGCCTTGAGATGATCGGACTGCGCGTCGTCCATCGGAACCAGAAGCCAGGTGGACCGCCGCGACCACCGCCCATCCCGCCGGCCGGCCGCCCAGCCCCCGAGGAGACCCGAGGCTCCGGCCCGTAGAAAGTTCCGCCGCCTCATGTCGCCGGCACCGCCCCGCGCGCCACGTCGAGCAGCCGCCGCGCCTGGGGGACTACGGCGCTGGCCGGCCAGGTCACCAGCAGGTGCTCCAGCGCGGGGATGGCCAGGGTTTTCCGGCCGGTGCGGACGAACAAGTCGGCCAGCGCAAATTCCGCCGCCGGAGAGGTCGCCGGAACCGCCAGGGCAACGACGCCGCGGAGCAGCCGTTCCGCATCCACCGTCTCGCTCAGCGCGCTGCGAAGTAATCCCGCGAGCAGCAGGAGCTCGGCCCCGCCGTGGTCGGCGCGCAGCGTCGGCGCCAGCCGTTCCAGCCCCGCCGCGGCGCCGGCACTGTCCCGTTGCTCCAGCCGGAACAGCGCCGCGCCCAGCTCAGGCAGGGAGTCCGCGTCGAGCACCTGGAGGAGGCCCAGCACCGAGATGCGCTCGGTGGCGCTGGCGCGCTCCCCGGTGAAGGGACCCGCTTCCCGCAGCTGGGCGCGGGCAGTGGCGAGGTCCCCGCGGTAGAGCGCGACTCGTCCCTTGACCGCCTGCGCCTCCATCGAGCTGTCCGCTGCGAGCAGGCTGTCGGCGCGGCCGAGCCGTCCGGTCCGCACCCAGCCCTGCGCCAGGCGAATCGCCAGGCGCTGACGGTCTTCCTCCCCGAGAAGGGGGGCCAATTCGCGAAAGCGCCGATCGGCTTCCTCCACGCCGCCTTCATCCACCAGGACGCCCACCAGCGTCGAGGTGGCGGTGGCGGCCATGATCGGGGTCGCGGCCGAATCGCCGGCCAGCACGGCGAGCATTCGCCGCGCCGCCGTCTGGTCGCCCCCGTCGGCATAGGCCTGCGCGGCGTCAAGCCGGATCCGGGCGCGCTCCGGCCCAGCGGTACGGAGCGCCAGCTGTTCCAGCGCGATCGCCCGTGCGGTAAGCAGCTCCCGGCTGGCGGGGCCGCGGAGCTCGTCGAGCGCCTCCTGGAGTGCGTCGATCGCTTCGCGGCCGCGCGGCGGAAGCGCGGCCACCAGCCGTCGCACGCCCCCCAGAGGCTCGCCCCAGCGAACCTGCAGCGAGGCGGCCAGCCGCTCCGCGGTCAGATCGGCCATCCCCGCGAGCTCGCGGAGCAGGGTGCTGCGCCCGGCCGGACCCACCTGGCTCAGCACCGAGACCGCAGCTGAACGGTATCCCGGCACCCGCTTGATCGCCCCGACCCACTCCCGGGCGGCGGTTGGGTAGTCTCCTTCGAGCACCGCGAGCTGACCGATTTCGGCGGCCATCGCGTCGGGGCGGCCCAGGCGCTGCCGCCCGAGGAGATAGGCCGCTTTCGCACTGGTCCGGTCGCGCGCGCCGTAGGCCGCGATGCCCCACTCCTGGAACGGCAGCTCGCTCCCCGGCTCGAGAGCGGCCCAGCGCTCCACCGCCAGCCGCGCGCTATCCGGTTGTCGCGCGGCGGTCCACACCCGAATGGCAACGCCGAATACACCGGTGGAGGACTCCCGCCGGGCGGCCGCCTGCACCAGCTCCGTCATTTCGCCGAGGCGGCCAAGCGGAGTGAGGGCGCGCTCCAATCCCAGCAGCGCCGCGAGATCGGTGGGCCTGGTGCTCAGGACGCCGCGCCATGCCACCGCGGCGCCGGCGAAGTCTCCTCGTCGCTCGAGATCCATCGCGCGCGATGCGGCATCCTGCGCCGCGGCGACACCGGCGGTCATCAGGAGCGTGAAGCCGGCGATGATGGCCCGCCTCATGGCGGCCCTCCGGCGAGCCGCCGGAAGTAATCCGTCACCAGCCGCCGCTCCTCGGGCGAGAGCCGCTGCAGCTGTTCCCACGTCGGCAACCGGATTTCTCCGGCCTTCCCCGCCAGTTGCGCGCGGAGCGCCGGTGGGAGGTGAATCTCTCCCGGCTTGGCCGTTTCGCTCTGGCGCTCCTTTCGTTCGTCCTCCTCCCTCCCCTGCAGCGTGCGACCCGCGTCGAGCATCCGGCGAAACAGCCGTTCCTGGCGGGTGACCGTCTCGCGATCGAGCCGGCCCCGTTCCAGTGCCCGGGCCAGGTCGCGCGCTTCGTCGCCCAGCGGCTTGGCGTCCGCCTGCCCTTGAGCCCGCAGCCGCTCGAGCTCCTGCGCGAGCGCGCGCTGCCGCGCCGCCATGGCCTGGAGCTGCTGCTGGATGGAGGCGGCGCCCGCCATCGGCAGCAGGCCGTTGGCGTCCTGGCTCAGCTGGCCCTGCTGTTTCGCGAGCCGGGTCATCCGCTGCATCATTTCCGCGAAGCCCGAGCCGCTCCCCGAGCCCGCCACATCCTCGCGCGAGCGCAGCAGCCCATACGCCGCGACGTTGAGCGCATCCACCGCTTCGCCCGCCTTGTCCACCGATTCGCGGACGTTGCCGGATGCGCTGGCCGCTCCCTCGCGCGCCTGTCGCATCTGCTGCCGAGCCTCCGCCAGCGCCGCGAGAATCTGGGGCGACACCAGCGCATTCTTCCCGCTCGCGGCAGCGACCTGATCGAGGAGCTTCTGCACCCCCTCCTCCACCGCCCCCTCGGCGTTGCGCGCCGCGGCGGTGCCGCCATTCCGTCGGAATTGCTCCGCCACCGCCAGCTGCCGCTCCGCGAGACGGGTGGTCTCGAGCAGCGCACGGTCCAGCGCCGCCACCACCTCTTCGCGCCATTCCTGCTGCTGGCCCTCGCGCTGCTCCTTCACCTGCTGCTGCACCTTGTTCATGCGATCGGCGGCCTTCTGGCCGGCGCGCTGGGCCTGGGCCCTCTGCCCCTGCTGTGCCGCGCTCGACCCTTGCTGCATTTCTCCGGCTGCGGCCTTGGCCTCCCCGGCACTCTTCGCGAGCGCGTCGCGCCGCTGCTCGGCGCTCAACTGCTTTGCCGCCTGATCCAGCCCGGCGGCCACCGAATCGGCCCGCCGAGCCAGGCTGCGCTCCTCCTTCCCGGCCTGGCCACTGTCCGCGGCCGGTACCCGTTCGTTCCAGCTCTTCTGATCCTGGGCCAGTTCCTTGGCTTCCTGCTCCAGCGAAGCCAGGTCGCCCTCAAGCGCCGCACGCTTGAAGAGCTCCCGGCTCCGCTCCAGCGCCTCTCTGAGCTTGGCCTGCGCGTCACCCATCCGGCGCACCGCGTCCTGGGTCTGCTCCCGGTTGAGCGCCTTGAGCGCTTCCTGCAGTTCGGCCAGTTGCCGCCGGAGCTCGGGCGAGAGCGCCCGGTCCAGCTCATCCTGCACCTCCTTGAGTCGCTGCTGGAAGCTCGAATCCGCGATGCCGGCGCGCTCGGCCGCCTTGCGAAGCTCCTCCACCGATTGCCGCACTGCCTCCGCTTCCTTGAGGAGCTGCTCCTGCCGCGCCGCCACCGCCTCCGCCTTCTTTGCCGCGTCGAAGTCCAGCGCGCCTTCGGGACCGCGCTGTTGCGCGCG
>JBGPVQ010000106.1:0-8334 GCA_041491785.1 Gemmatimonadota bacterium
CTCGACCGGACCGTGACCCCCATGGGAGCGCGGCTCCTGCGCCGCTGGCTCCTCTCGCCGCTCCGGGACCCCGAGATGATCACGCGGCGCCTCGACGCCGTCGCGGCCGCGGTGCAGGCGCCCCTCCCGCGCGCCTCCGCGCGCGACGCGCTCGATGGAGTGCGCGACCTCGAGCGCCTGGCCGGCCGCGCCGCCGCCGGCCGGGCGACTCCCCGGGAGCTCGGCGCGCTCCGGGATTCGATGCTTCGGCTTCCGTCGGTGCGTGATGGGTTGATCGCGCTTTCCGCGAGCGGAGATTCCTCGCCCCCGCCCGCTGCGCACCCCTCGCTCCTCTCGGAGCTCCTCACCGACCTCGATCTCCTGGCGGACCTCTCCGCCGAGCTCTCCGCCGGCTTGAGCGATCGCCCGCCGGCCCTCCTGGCCGACGGCGGTGCGATCCGCGAGGGGTACGATGCCGCCCTCGACGAGAGCCGCGCCCTCCGGGAGGGCGGGAAGCAGTACATCGCCTCGATTCAGCAGCGCGAGCGCGAGCGCACCGGCATTCCCTCGCTCAAGATCGGCTACAACAAGGTCTTCGGGTACTACATCGAGGTTACCAACGCGCAGAGCGCAAAGGTCCCCGCCGACTACGACCGCCGGCAGACCCTCGCCACCGCGGAACGCTACGTCACCCCCGAGCTGAAGGAATACGAGGCGAAGGTCCTGGGCGCCGAGGAGCGGGTGGCGGAGCGAGAGGCGGAGCTCTTCGCAGCGCTGCGAAGCCGGGTGGGCGAGGAGATCGGGCGGGTCCAGCAGACCGCGCGCGTAGTCGCCCAGCTCGACGTCTGGATCGCCCTCGCCGAGGTGGCCGTCGCCAATCGGTACGTCCGGCCGGTCGTCAGCGAGGGGTTCGAGATCACCCTGGTCGCCTCCCGGCACCCGGTACTCGAGCGATTGATGCCGCGCGAGACGTTCATGCCGAACGACGTGCATTTCGACCGGGCGGCGAGGGTGCAGCTGGTTACCGGGCCCAACATGGCCGGCAAGAGCACTATCCTCCGGCAAATCGGACTCTGCGTCATCCTAGCCCAGCTGGGCAGCTTTGTGCCGTGCGAGCGGGCCGAGATCGGCGTGGTGGACCGGTTGTTCACCCGGGTGGGCGCGTCGGACAATCTGGCGCGCGGGCAGTCCACCTTCATGGTGGAAATGAGCGAGACCAGCGCCATTCTCCATGGAGCGACCGCCCGCTCCCTGGTCCTCCTCGATGAGATCGGCCGGGGCACCTCCACCTACGATGGGGTGGCGATCGCCTGGGCGGTGACCGAGTTCCTCCACGACGCCGTGGGCTGCAAGACGATGTTTGCCACCCATTACCACGAGCTGATGCAGCTTCCCGAGCAACTCGAGCACGCCCGGAACCTCAACGTCGTGGTGCGGGAAACCGGCGGGAAGGTGGTCTTCCTCCACCGGCTTGAGCCCGGCGGCACCGATCGCAGCTACGGCATTCACGTGGCCCAGCTGGCCGGCCTCCCCCGCGACGTCGTGGCCCGGGCCAACGTCGTGCTCCGGACCCTCGAACGAGAGCACCGGGTCGTCGCGGGCGGGCCGGCCGCCGATCCCGATCCGGGGCAGCTTCCCCTCTTCGCCCAGGCACCCCCCGATCCCACCCTCGAAGAGCTCCGCGCGCTCGACCTCAACGCGCTGACGCCGCTCGAAGCGCTCAATCGATTGGCGGAGTTGCAGCGGCGGGCCGGCCCGCGCGCTTGAAGGCGTAGTAGACCGGAACCCCCAGCAACAGGATCCCGACACCGATCGCCGCTTCTCGGGGCCGCTCGATTGCGGCGTTCCCAACCATGGCCACCGTGGTCAGCACGAACAGCGCCGGCACCACCGGGTACCCCGGGGTACGGTAGGGCCGTGCCAGGTCGGGGCGCAGCCGCCGGAGACGGAACAGGCCAAGCACGCACAGACCGTAGAACGGCCACAGGCCCAGAACGAACACCTCGGCCAGTTGTTCGAAGCTGTGGTTGGAGAGGTAGGCCAGGCTCAACAAGGCGGTGACGACAACTCCGATGTACGGGGTCTGGTGCACCGCGTGGACATCCGAAAGTCGCCGGAGCAGGGGGTGGTCCCTTCCGATCGCGAACGGTAGCCGGGAGGAGAGCAGCATCGACGAGCTGATGGCGCCGAACGTGGAGACCACCACCATGACTGCGATGACGACCGCTCCGGCCGTGCCGAAGATCTTCGCCGCCGCGTCGGCGGCCACCGTCTTGGTGGCGGCAATCTCGGCGATCGGCAGGGCGCGGAGGAAGGCCGCGTTCACCAGCAGGTAAAGGATTGTAATCGCGATCACTCCGCCGCTCAGCACCATCGGCATCGTGCGGCCCGGGTTCTTCACCTCCCCGGTGATGTAAGTCGTCGAGCCCCAACCCGAGTAGGTCCACATGACCGTGATCAGCGCGAGCAGGAATCCGTGCCAGGGGACCGGCGTTGCCGCCGCCGGGGCCGCCGATCCGACCGCAGGCACCGCGATCAGTATGGCCACCGCCAGCGCGGCAAGGGCGAGGAACTTGGCCGCACTCGTGAGTGAGCCGAGCGCCGCGCTCCAGAGCACCGAGCGGTAATTGACCGCGGCCAGCAACAGGATGAACGCCGCTGCCGTCTCCCGCTCGTGCCCGGCGAGCGGAGGGACCAGCGCCCCGAAGTAGGACGCGAACACCAGCCCGAGCGCCCCCACCGATGCCGGCCGGAGCAGGAGGGTGGACATCCACCCATAGAGAAACGCGGCCAACGGCCCGATACCCTCGCGGAGGAAGACGTAACGGCCACCGTTCTCGGGGAACATCGCGGCCAGTTCGCCGAAGGCGAGCGCACCGGTGAGCGAGAATAGCCCGCCGACCAGCCACACCAGCATGAAGGCCCCGGGCGAGGGAAGCTGTGCCGCCACGGTGCTCGGCACCCGGAAGATCCCGCTCCCGATCATCAACCCGACCAGCGCCCCCATCGCGGAGACCGCGCCGAGGCGGCGGGGGAGCTGCTGGTGTGGCGAGGCGACGGCGGCCGTAGGAGAATTCCCCGGAGTAGGAGCGCTCAGCGCGGATCCGGTGGGCGCAGGCGCAGCGCCCTGGCCATGCCCCCGAGAAGCCTGTGGAGTTCGTACCGCCGCAGCGAGCGGGCGATTGCGCGCGCGATCTCAGGGCGGCCCCGACGCTTCGCGTGGACCGCGAGGCGCGCCATGGTTCCGCGGTCGTGAGGGTTCCGGAGCCGCAGCTGGGCCAGCGCCTCCATCCGGTAGCATCCCGGCGGAAAGGTGACGCATCGGTCGAGCGCCCCCAGGATGTCCATGTCCGCCAGCGTCCGGAGACACTTCTCGCACCGACCACAATTCCGGTCCGATCGGTCCGCCCAGCAGACCCGGAGATTCTGCATCGCCAACTCGGACTGGGCCACGACTGCGGACTTGGCAGAACGGTCGTATGGACCGCCATCGTCCCGCAGGTCGAGGCGGCAGGTGGAAAGCAGCGGGTCCGTGAATGGATGAGTACCCCAGGGCCGCAGCAGGCGGATTGGCATGCTGGATGGAATCAGGACCCGGCAAAACCGGTCCTCGAGCAAGAGAGCGATCGCCGCCAGGCCGCAGCCCTGAGAAATGCGGCCCCAATTCGCGTCGCGCCACCCCGACTCCCGAAGGTTCGTCGCCACCTCCACCAATTCCATGCCCACCTGGTCCGCCACGCCGCGCACCTGCCGGCGCACTCTCCCGAACGCCTCGACGGCCCGCGTGGGGACGTCGAGACCCCAGACGGTGATCAGGTCGTCGATGTGAAACTGCCGTGGCGCATCCCCCCCGGGCAGGTGCCGGATGAGGGTAAAGAAGGAGTCCAATCCGCCGCTGAAGAACGCCCCGGTCCGCCCCGAGGGGGACGGCTCCGCCTGGGGCAGCAGATCCGCCTCGATCGGCACCGGCTCATACGACTCCGGAAACCAGACCCTCCAGACCTGCATCAAGCCCTCTACGCCCTCTCGCAGCGCGCGGTCCACCGGCAGGTCGAGACGCAGCGGCTCACGCAGCGTCACTGCGAGCGGAAGGAGGCAGGCGAGCCAGGGACTTCCCGTTCGGTTGAGCTCGGGGGCGTGGGCGTCGGGAACGTCGAACCAGATCCACTCGCTCTTCCGAGAGGAGGTGTCGTAGACGATCTCGCCGGCAAGCCGGGTCCGGTTGGCCTCCAGCGGGGATTTCTGCAGTTCGATTCGAGCCAGTCGCATCCGGAAGCCGCTCCCGCGCCGCGAGAACACTCAGGGCAAGAGTCAGCAAGATACGCAAGAATGCTGCCCCTTGAACCTGGTTCTCGGCCTTGCCCCAACGTACGGCCCACCAGCGGGTTATGACCTGCCGGCGGCAGGATCGGGGGCCCCCCGGGAGGGAGCCCGAGCCACGTGCGGCATCGAGGCCACGGAACTACCTTCCGGCCATGCTCTCGGGCCGGATAGGTGTTGCGGGGATCCTCGCTATTTCGGTCGCCTCGGCGGGCTGCCGCCGGAAGTCCGACGGCACCGTGCTCCTCCCCGCCGACCCGGTGTCCGAGGTGGCGCGGCGCGACGAGCCGCCGGTCCCCCTCGATCCCGAACCGCCCGTCGGATATCCTCCTGCGCTCTACCAACAGCGAATCAGCGGCACCGTCCTGCTCCGCCTCTTCGTGGACGAAACCGGCCGGGTCGTGCCCGACTCCACCCGAGTGCAGGAATCGAGCGGCTATCCCGCCCTCGATTCCGCCGCACTCGCCTCCGCGCCCAAGCTCCACTACGCCCCCGCCCTGCGCAGCGGCGCCCCCGTGGCCACCCTCTTCACCCAGCCGATTCACTTCCGCCATCCCGACCGGGGGGGCACCACGCCATGAAGCCGCAACATCTCGAGCCTTACGACTCCGCCCTCGATACCGTCGGTTGGACTCCACTCATCCGGCTGGGACGGGTCGGCGCGGGACTCACCACCCCGGTGTTCGGGAAGGCGGAATACACCAACCCCGGTGGTTCGGTGAAGGATCGGATCGGTCTGGCCATCATTGAGGACGCCGAGCGGCGGGGAGAGCTCAAGCCGGGCGGCACCATCGTCGAAGGAACCAGCGGCAACACCGGCGTCGGGCTTGCCATGGCGGCGGCGCTCAAGGGCTATCACTGCATCTTCACTCTGCCCGACAAGATGTCGCAGGAAAAAGTGCGCCTGCTCCGCGCCTATGGCGCCGAGGTCGTCATCACTCCCACTGCGGTGCCGCCCGATCACCCCGAGAACTACATCATGAAGGCCAAGCAGATCGTGCATGACACCCCCGGCGCAATTCTGGCCAACCAGTTCTACAACCAAGTCAACCCGGAGTCCCACTACCGGACCACCGGGCCCGAGATCTGGAGGCAGACCGGAGGAAAGGTCACTCACTTCGTGGCCGGAGCGGGAACCGGCGGCACCGTGAGCGGCGCCGGGAAATTCCTCAAGGAACAAAACCCGAAGATCCGAGTCATTGCCGGCGATCCGGTGGGCTCCCTCTACACCGGCTACCACGCCACCCGGACCCTCGGCGAGGGGGCGCCGTACAAGGTCGAGGGCATCGGCGGCGACAAAGTGCCAACCACCGTGTGGTGGGACCTGATCGACGAATTCCGGCAGGTGCCGGACCGTGAGTCGATGCAGATGGCCCGCCGCCTGGCGCGGGAAGAAGGGCTCCTCGTCGGTGGCTCCAGCGGGCTCAATGTCGTGCTATCGCTGCAGATCGCCGTCGAGGTGAACGATCCTGCCGCCTGCGTCGTCACCATCCTGTGCGACACCGGCGAGCGCTACCTCTCCAAGGTCTTCGACGACGACTGGATGCAGGAAAACCAGCTGCTCGACGCGCCACGCCTGACCGTGGAGCAGCTCCTGGCCCGGCGGGCGCGCGGCGCCCCCGCGCTGGTGAGCGTGGCGCCCGCGTCGCAGGTGCGCCAGGCGCTCAATCTGATGAGCACCTGGAGCGTAAGCCAGATTCCCGTCTTGGAGGCCGGCGAATGCGTGGGAGGCCTGACCGAGAGCAGCCTGATGACCAAGGCGCTGGCCCAGCCGGCCAGCCTCGACCGGCCGGTCCGGGAAGTGATGGATGGGGCCTTTCCGGTGGTGGACGCCGCATTCCCTACCGATCGCCTGGCGCCGATGCTCACCCGGGAGAATCCCGCCACCCTGGTGCGGAAAGACGGCAAACTGATCGGAATCGTGAGTCGGTACGACTTGCTGCAGCAACTGATTGGCACGAGATGAGGAGCCGACGCCGGCGCCTCCCAGATCGACCTGGCCCCCCCGGCTCCCCATGCGAATAACGGTCCTCACCGGCGGCACTTCGAGTGAGCGCGACGTCGCCATCGCCTCCGCCGTCCAGGTCGTGCGGGCGCTGCGGAGCCGGAGCCACACCGTGGCCGTCGTGGACACCGCGCGGGGCTACATCCCCGAGGCCGCGGAGCCCGATCTCCTCTCCGGCTCCGTCGGAAGAACGCCCCCCGCGATCGAAGAGCTGGTCGCCCTCGAGCGCGGCGTCCTCCTCTCCAGCCTGGCCGGCCTCCCCGTGATCCGCGAGGCGAACGTCATTTTCTTGGCACTCCACGGCGGTCGGGGGGAGGACGGGACCCTCCAGGCGGTGCTCGACGTCGTGGGGGCGCCCTACACTGGGAGCGGCGCGCTGGCGAGCGCAATCGCGATGGACAAGGATGTGTCCAAGCGGCTCTTTCGCTTCGCCGGTGTGCCCACGGCGGATTGGCTGATGGCTCCGGTCGGCGCCGAGGCGGCCGGCCGCAGGCTGGAATGGCCCCTCGTGGTAAAGCCGTCGAAACAGGGCTCGACCGTCGGGTTGAGTGTGGTGAAGGAGGCTCGTGACTACGACCCCGCCGTTGCCTTGGCCGGTCGGTACGACGACGAGGTGATGATCGAAACGTTCATCCCCGGCCGCGAGCTCACCGTCGGAATCCTGGACGGTCGGGCCCTCGCGGTGGGCGAGATCATCCCGCGGCACGAGATTTTCGACTACGAATGCAAGTACACCCCGGGGATGTCGCAGGAAATCTTTCCCGCCGACCTCCCCCGGGCCGTCGCGGATGAGTGCGCCAGGCTCGGCGTCCTCGTCCACCGGACCCTCAAGTTGGGGGGATACTCCCGCGTTGATTTTCGCTTGACACCGGCGGGAGAACTGGTCTGTTTAGAGGCCAATACCCTTCCGGGGATGACCGCCACCAGCCTGCTCCCCCAGTCGGCGGCGGCGGTCGGGGTTCCCTTCCCGGAACTGTGCGAGCGAATCTGTCTCGCGAGCAGAAGAGCATGAGCAAAGCCCTGCTGAAGCCGCCGGTCGAGCCGTCCCGACTCACCCCGTGGGTGGGTCGCCTGATGCTGCTTTACGCCCTCGCTTTCCTGCTTCTCCAGACTGTGCTCACCGCCCCGGCGGTGGTCGAAGCCCTCGAGTTCATCCCCTCTCGGTCCGCCGGGAGGCCCTGGTCCTTCTTCTCTTACATGTTCGTCCACAAAGGGTTGCTGCACCTCGGTGGCAACATGCTAATGCTCCTGGTCTTCGGGCCTCCGCTCGAACGGCGGATGGGAAGCCGTCCCTTCCTTCTCTACTACCTGTACTGTGGCGTGGGCGCCGCGGCGCTTGCTGTGGGCCTCACGTCGTTCATGCCGATCTCCCCCCTGATCGGCGCCTCGGGCGCCGGACTAGGCCTCGGCCTCGCGTTCGCGCTCAACTGGCCCGAAGTGGAATTCACCCTCCCCCCTTTGCCGCTCCGGGTGAATGCGCGGGCGCTCGTTGCCCTCCTGGCCCTGGCGGATCTGGCCGTAGCTCTCTGGCTCGACAACGGCGTCGCCAATGTCGCCCACGTGGGCGGCATCGGGGCGGGATACCTGTTCTTCCGGATTCAGCAGGCCCTGGCGCACCGTGGGAGGAAGGAGCCCAAGGCGGTGGCCCGCCGGGCGGTCATGGCGCCGATCCCGGTCCGCCAGGGCAGCCCCGCGGCCGAGGTCCGCCCCGCGCTGCTCCGCCCCGACGTGCGCGAGGCGTACCCCGCGGATGAGGTCGACCGCGTGCTCGACAAGATCAGCGCCTTCGGCATCCAGAGCTTGACCGCCGAGGAGCGCCGGTTTCTCGATGAAGTCTCCAAGAAAAAGCGAAAAGACCTGCACTAGGCCTTGTTTCGTGCGCGACACTTTTTATCTTGTCGCGTGCTCATCAATCTCCTCCCCGATTTCCTCGACATTCTCGATCAACCCGACCCCGAAGCGGCCTATCGCCGCTATCTCGACAGCCATCGCCCACTCCTCGCCGCCTACTGGAGCAACTACGTCCTCGA
>JBGPVQ010000107.1:0-8300 GCA_041491785.1 Gemmatimonadota bacterium
CGGAAGTGGTCGATCCGGACCAGGTCGAACAGCTCGAACGCCGCCCGCATCCGGCGGATCCACCAGTCGTAGCCCCGCGCGTGCATCGCCTCCCAGTCGTAGATCGGATTGCCCCACAACTGGCCGGTGGCGCTGAAGTAGTCCGGGGGCACGCCGGCCTGTACCAGGAGGCGGCCCCGCTGGTCCAGCCGGAACAGCGAGGGATGGGACCAGACATCGGCCGAGTCGTGGGCGACGTAGATGGGGAGATCGCCCATCAGCTGGATGCCGCGGTCGCCGCAGGCCTGCTTGAGCGCGTGGAACTGGGCGAAGAAGAACCACTGCTCCCGCCGGTAGTGCTCCACCGAGTCGGCGAGCCGGGTCCGGGCGTCATCCAGCGCGGCCGGATCCCGCAGGGCGGCGCCGGGGTCCCACTCGGTCCAGGCCACGCCGCCGTGAGCTTGTTTGAGGGCCATGAAGAGGGCGTAGTCCTCCAGCCACCAACCTTGTTGGGCCACGAAGGCGCGGTAGCCCTCGTCGGGGGCGAACGCCGCCGTGGCTCGGCGGAGCAGCGCCTGCTGGTGGGGGATGACGCGGGGGAAGTCCACAGCGTGGGCGGGGAAATCGCCGGGCGTGCCGGAGACGTTGATGAGCAGCGGATTACCGGCGAAGGCCGAGAAGCACTGATAGGGCGAGTTGCCGTAGCCGGTGGGGCCCACCGGCAGCATCTGCCAGATCCGGAGCCCCGATTCGACGAGGGTGTCGAGGAACCGGTGGGCTTCCGGGCCGATTTCACCGATGCCGTTGGGGCCGGGAAGCGAGGTGGGGTGGAGCAGGATGCCGGCACAACGCGGGAAGCTCATGTCGGAGCGTAGTGCCGGCATCCCGGTTCCGCTAGCCGAGCTTCGCGAGCACCGTGTCGAGCGCGGCGTAACTCTCGTTGAGACCCTGCTCCATGGGCGAGCTCATCGCGCCGTCGCGCTCTTGGGTGGAGAAGAAAAGTGAGGTGTTGACCATCTTGGTGCGACCGTCACCCAGATCTTCGAAGGTCACCGTGTCGACCGCGACAGAGCCCGGCATCCCGTCCCACTCGAAGGTCCACACCAGGCGCTCCGGCGGCTTGACTTCGCGGTAGCGGCCCTCGAATCCCTGGGGGCCGCCGGGGCTCGTTACCACGAATCGCCAGTGCCCGCCGCGCTTCACCTCCATGCGCTCGATGCGGATCTCCCGATCACTGGGGGTGGTGAGCGTCGCGGCGTTGTCAGTCTGCTTCATGGGGAGTGTCCTTGGTGCGCTCAAGGAATTCCCCGAGCTGGTTGAACCGGGATTCCAGCATTTCCTGGTACCGATCGATCCAGTTGGCTTCGTCCGCCAGTAATCGGGGGCCCAGCCGGCAGGTCCGCACCCGTCCCACCTTTTCGGTGGCCACCAGCCCGACTCGCTCGAGCACCCCCACGTGTTTCTTGATACCCGTCAGGGTCATGTCGAAGTGCGCGGCCAGGTCGCTGATGGAGGCGTCGGTACGACCCAGGCGTTCGAGGATCCCCCGGCGGGTCGGATCGGAGACGGCCGCGAAGGCGAGGTTGAGTTTCGGTGAATACTGAACCATATGGTTCAGTATATGGAATTGGGGACAAACGCGCAAGGGCGCACCCCCGCGCCGGATCGTGAACGAGGATACAAACTTTCTTCATCGATCTCATAAGTGACCATTTTATAGTCTCATACGCGTCGCCCCTCTTGCACTTGACGGTGCCGGTCGGGGGGGTATTATGGATGGAGACCTACCGACCGCCACCAGTTTTCGCGGAGCACCCTGTGCCCGCTTCCTTCAGTCGAACCGCCCCCAATCCGGCCGGGCGTGTTGCGTTCCTTCCCACAGCAATAAGAGGACGGGTATGAGGCGACCTCGGTATATCATCGGTGCGCTCCTCGCAGTCTGCTGGATGGCGCCGCTTGGCGTCCAAGCGCAGACCGGCACGGTCCACGGACGGGTCACCAACAGCGCGTCCGGGCAACCGATCTCGGGCGTCACGGTCTCGGTCGGGACCAGGAGCAGTCAGTCTCGTGAAGACGGCCAGTACACCATCACCGGCGTCCCGGTCGGCAGAGACTCGGTCCGGGCAAGACTGATCGGGTACGGGCCCGCCGGGCGGGTCGTCACGGTCGTGGCGGGTCAGACGGTCGAGGCGGATATCGCCCTGGCGGTCAGCGCGATCAGCCTCGCGGAAATCGTGGTGACCGGCTACGGGGAGCAGCGAGCGGGGAACATCACCGGCGCGGTGACCCAGGTGGCGGCGGCGGACTTCAACACCGGCCGCATCGTGAGCCCGGAAGAGCTCATCAAGGCCAAGGTCCCCGGGGTGCAGGTGGTGGATAACAACGAGCCCGGCGGGGGCTTCTCGATCCGGATTCGCGGGGCGACGTCGATCCGCGCCAGCAGCGAACCGCTCTTCGTCATCGACGGCGTGCCGGTCGGCACCGGCGCCGGGGGCGGGCTCTCCGCCGGCAGAAACCCGCTCAACTTCCTCAACCCCAACGATATCGAGAGCATCACGGTGCTCCGGGATGCCTCGGCCGCCGCGATCTACGGGGCCAACGCCGCCAACGGCGTCCTGCTGATCAAGACGAGGCGGGGGAACCCCGGCACCCAGTTCGAGTACACCGGCAGCATGTCGGCGTCGTCGGTCACCCGGCTTCCGAACATGCTGAATGCGGCGCAGTTCCGGACCGCGGTGACCACCTACGCGCCCACCAAGCTCGTGCAGCTGGGGACCGCGAATACCGACTGGTTCAGTCAGATCGACCGCACCGCCATGGGCCAGGAGCACAACTTCTCCGTGTCGGACGCGAACGACCGCACCAACTGGAGGCTGTCGGCCGGCTTCCTGACCCAGGACGGCATTATCAAGGGCACCACGACGGAGCGGATCTCGCTGGGGATGACCCTCAAGCAGCTGCTCCTGAAGGACCACCTCGAAGTGCGCGCCAGCCTCCGGGGCGCGCGCACGAAGGACCTGTTCACGCCGGGTGGGGTGCTCTCCAACGCCGCCCAATTCGGACCGACGCAGCCGATTTACGACGCGAGCACCAAGACCGGGTACTACGACTGGCCCGGCAACACGCTGCAGTCCGCCGACAATCCGGTGGCGCTGCTGAACCTGGCGTCGGACCGGGGCATCACCTACCGGAGCCTCGGCAACGTGCAAGGCCAGTACCGGATGCCGTTCCTCGAGGATCTCAAGGCCAACCTCAATCTGACCTACGACGTCACCCGCACCGACCGGCAGTCGTTCTATCCCAGCAGCCTGCACGGCCAGTTGAAGAGCGGGAATGGCGGCAGCGACTATCGAGCCAACCAAAGCCAGACCAACACCGGGCTCGACAGCTACCTGAACTATTCGACGCCGCTGGGCGGTATCGCCGGCACCATCGATGTGACGGGCGGCTACTCCTTTTCGCAGTCGCACGCCGAGTATCCGTATTACCAGGCCAACGGTCTGAGCACCGACCTGCTGGGCGGCAACGGCGTCACGACGGCGCGCTCGGTGACGAATGTCCAGAATATCCAGGAGAGCCGGCTGATCTCGCTGTTCGGCCGGGTCAACTACAACCTCAACGACAAGTACCTCATCGCGGCGAGCGTCCGTCGCGACGGATCCTCGCGCTTTGGACCGACCCACCAGTGGGGGACGTTCCCCTCGCTGTCGGCCGGCTGGCGGCTCTCCCAGGAGTCGTTCATGCGGGGGTCGCTCTTCTCCGACCTGAAGCTCCGCGGCTCGGTGGCGCGGACCGGCAACCAGGCGTTCGACAACTACCAGCAGTATGCCGCCTACCTGCTGGGCGCCGACCAGTCGCAGGTGCAGTTCGGGAACACCTTCGTCCCGACGATCCGGCCGAGTGCGGTCGACCCGGGGATCCGGTGGGAGAAGAGCCATTCCTACGACGTCGGCCTCGACTTCGGCCTCTGGAATCAGCGGGTGACCGGCACCTTCGACGCCTACATCAAGACCACCCACGACCTGATCTTCACGGTGCCCGTCGCGGCCGGCACGAATCTGTCGAACTTCGTCACCACCAATATCGGCAGCATGAAGAACCGGGGCCTCGAGATGAGCCTGAGCGCCCAGCTGATCGAGGGACGCCGGCGCGGCCTGAGCTGGACCGCCGACATCACTGCCTCCCACAACACCAACCAGTTGACCAGCATCAATCCGTTCGCCGGTGCCGCGCAGCGGATCGAGACCGGCGGGATCGCCGGCGGCGTGGGGACCAATATCCAGGTGTTCCAACCGGGGGTGCCGATCAACTCCTTCTACGTGTTCCACCACAAACTCGGGGCCAACGGCAAGCCGATCTATTCGACCAAAGACCTCGACATGTACCAGGACGTGAACGGCGACGGCAAGATCAACAATGACGACCGGGCCCCGTTCCACGACCCGGCGCCGAAGTGGATGTTCGGCCAGTCGTCGTATCTGTCGTACCGCGACTGGGATCTGAGCTTCACGCTCCGCGCCTACCTCGGCAACTACGTCTACAACAACGTGGCGTCCAACCTGGGCACCTATTCGGAAGTCACCCGGGGCTCACCGTACAACCTGCACGCGTCGGTCCTGACGACCGGCTTCCAAAGCCCCCAGTACTATTCCGACTACTACGTGGAGAAGGCGTCCTTCCTGCGGATGGACAACATTACGCTGGCCTACTCGTTCAAGTATCGCAGCCAGCCGGTGCGCGTGTTCGGGACCGTGCAGAGCGCGTTCACCATTACCGGCTACAGCGGGGTCGATCCGACCGCGGGGCTGAACGGCATCGACAACAACATCTATCCACGTTCGCGCACCTTCACCGGGGGCTTGAGCCTCCGGTTCTGAACCGGGAGCCATGGACTATTCCAGAATGGACGCAACTATGAGAGTCAGAACATTCAGGGCGCTGTCCCTCCCGGCCACCCTCCTCTGCCTGGGCGCGGTCGGGTGCACCAACCTCGTGGTGGAACCGAAGAGCACCGTGACCGAGGCGAACATCTTCCTCGATGTCAGCTCGTACCGGGCCTTCATCGCAAAGGCGTACGGGGGACTGGCCGTGGGCGGACAACAGGGTGGAGACGGCCAGACGGACATCCAGGGCATCGATGGGGGCTTCTCGCAGTACATCCGGCTCTACTGGGAGCACCAGGAGCTGCCGAGCGACGAGGCGGTCATCGCCTGGGGCGACCCTGGTCTTTCCGATCTGATCTCGGAAACCTGGTCGCCGCTCAACCCGTTCGTGGTTGCCATGTATTACCGGATCTTCTTCCAGGCCGGGATGACGAACGAGTTCCTCCGCCAGACGACGGATGCCAAGCTGGCCTCACGGGGCCAGACCAGTGCCACGCTCAAGGCGGAAGTCGCGACGTACCGCGCCGAGGCCCGCTTCCTCCGGGCGCTGAGCTACTGGCACGGGATCGATCTGTTCGGGAGCATTCCGCTGGTGACCGACGCGGATGAGCTCGGCTCCACGCCGCCGAAGCAGGCCACCCGGCAGGCGATCTACGACTTCGTGGTGAGCGAGCTCAACGCGATCAAGGGCGACCTGCCGGCGCCCGGCCCGAACGCCTACGGCCGCGCAACCGCGGGAGCGGCGAACATGCTGCTGGCCCACCTCTACCTGAACGCGGGGGTCTATACCGGCACCCCGAACTACCCCGCCGCCTTGGCCGCGGCCCAGGCTGCCATCGCGGGTCCCTATTCCCTGGATCCCAGCTACCGGCACATGTTTCAGGCCGACAACCAAACGTCGCCGGAGATGATCTTCGCCGTGCCGGAGGATGGGCTGAAGACCCAGACCTATGGCAGCACCAACTTCCTGATTCACGCCTCCTGTGGCGGCAGCATGGTCGCGGGCGATTACGGCATCGACGGCTGCTGGTACGGGCTCCGCATGAAGCCCGAGTCCTTCAACCGCTACGGTCCCGGCGACAACCGTACTTCCTACTTCGCCGCCGTCGGGAATGGGGCCGCGATCAACAGCATCGGCAACTTCGACGACGGGATCAAAGCCCCCAAGTTCTCCAATCGGACCTCGACCGGGGCGGCTGGTCAGAACCCGGGGTTCGCTGACACCGATTACCCGATGTTCCGGCTGGGCGATGCGTACCTGATGTACGCCGAGGCCGCCGTGCGCACCAGCACCAACCTGGCGCAGGCGCTCACGTACGTGAACGCGCTCCGGCAGCGCGCCTTCGGGAACACCAGCGGCAACATCACGGCCCCCCAGCTCACGCTGGACTTCCTCCTGGACGAACGGGGACGGGAGCTGCTGTGGGAGGGCCAGCGCCGGATGGACCTGATCCGGTACGGCAAGTTCACCGGCGCCAGCTACCTGTGGTCATGGAAGGGCGGCGTGAAGGCCGGAGCCGCGACGGATGCACATTTCAACTTGTACCCGCTCCCCGCGAACGAGCTGGTGGCCAACCCGAACCTGACGCAGAATCCGGGCTACTGAGCCCGGGGTCAGCAACCTGAACCGGTCCGCAGCTCCGTCGCCTCGGCGGCGGAGCTGCGGTTCGTTTCCGGCCCAACGGATCCTCGCCATGCGGCCTCGCCGTGGCCTTTCAGCAGCCGGGCTGCTCCTGCTTGGGGCCGCAGCCTGCAGTAACAAGCTCCCCACCCCACCCGACTCGAATCCGCTGCCCCCGGAGCGGCCGACGCTCGCTCCGACGTACCGCCCCAGCGGCCACATGGCGGCGGGCGACGTCGTGGTGCACCTGTTCGACTGGAAATGGACCGACATCGCCGCCGAATGCGAGAACCGGCTCGGGCCCGCCGGATTCGCCGCGGTGCAGGTATCGCCGCCGCAGGAGCACAGCATCGTCCCGAGCCATGACTGGAGCGAGCGCTACCAGCCGGTGAGCTACAGCATCGCGCGGAGCCGCTCGGGGACCGGGGCCGAATTCGCGGACATGGTGACCCGCTGCAAGGCGGCCGGCGTGGGCATCATCGTCGACGCCGTGATCAACCACATGACCAACTTCCCGAGCCCCGGCGTCGGGAGCAACGGCACCAGCTACTCGAAGTACGACTACCCCGGCCTCTACACCCAGAGCGATTTCCATACGCCCTGCGCGCTCAATAACTACCAGAGCGCGGCAAACGTGCAGGACTGTGAGCTGCTCTCGCTGCCGGACCTCAACACCGGGCTCACCTCGGTGCGCCAGAAGATCGCCGATTACCTGCTCATGCTGGCCCGGCTGGGCGTGGCGGGATTCCGCATCGATGCGGCCAAGCACATTCAGCAGGTGGAGCTCGACGACGTCATCGGCCGGGTCAACACGATCCTTGCCGGCGAGGGAAAGCCGCTGCCGTACTTCTTCCTCGAGGTCATCGGAGGCGCGGGGGAGGCGCTGGCGCCCCGCGACTACTTCGGCGAGGGGTACGGCTCGGGCGGCGCCTCCGACATCACCGAGTTCACCTTCGTGGGCGTCGGCGACAAATTCCGCGGCCTGGGCGGACAGCACATCTCGCAGCTCAACCCCAACGGGACGCCGGGGAACCAGTTCTCCGACGTGGCCTGGGGGCTGATGCCCTCGGACAAGGCCGTGGTGTTCCTGCAGAACCACGACACCCAGCACAACTGCGGCATCAGCTATCGCGACGGCAACGATTTCCGCCTGGCCAACGTGTGGATGCTGGCCCAGCCGTACGGGTACCCGTCGATCCTCTCGAGCTACTTCTTCAACTGTCCCTCCGGGAATTCGGTGGGCCCCCCGTCCGACGCGGCCGGGTGGACCCTCCCCGTCACCTGCGCGGGGAGCCTCGAGACGGCCATGTTCGGCCAGTGGGTGTGCGAGCACCGCGACCCGTCCATCCGGAACATGGTGCGCTTCCGGCGCGCGGTCGCGGGCACCGACGTCAACCACTGGTTTGACGACGGCGCCAACGCCATCGCCTTCTCCCGCGGGAACAAGGGCTTCGTGGCCATCAACAACGGGAGCGCCGCGCTGGCGGCCACGATCGCTACGGGAATGCCGCCGGGAACCTACTGCGACCTCCTGACCGGCGGGCTCGCCGGCGCTGCCTGCGTGGGCACCTCGTTGGTGGTGGACGCTGCCGGCGCGGTGCAACTCAACCTCCCGGCCAAGATGGCGATCGCGATCGACGCCGCCACACGGTTGTGAGATGACCCGTTCGTTCGCCTTCGCCGTCGTCGCCGCGGTCATCGCCACCGCCCCGGCGTCGCGGGAGGCGGGATCCCCGGGCGGGACGACGTCCGTGCCGCGGGTGCCCGCCTGGACCCGCGGCGCCGTCTGCTACGAGGTGTTCGTCCGCTCCTTCTCC
>JBGPVQ010000108.1:0-8295 GCA_041491785.1 Gemmatimonadota bacterium
ATCACCGAGTGGCGGCCGGTGTCGGGCATCCTGCCGCCGCTCTCCAGCGCCGAGTGGAGCGAGTCGTACCAGCGTTATCTGGCCATCCCCGAGGCCCAGACGGTGCATCGCGGGATCACCCTGGGGCAGTTCCAGGTTCTCTTCTGGTGGGAGTGGGTGCACCGCTTGCTTGCCCGCCTCGTCGGGCTGGTGCTGGCCGTGCCCTATTTCGTGTTGCTGGCCAGAGGCCGCATCCGGCCCGCCCACCGCGGGAGGCTGCTCCTTCTCCCGATGCTCGCGGCGGCGCAGGGCGCGCTGGGCTGGTACATGGTGAAGAGCGGATTGGAGGTCCGACAGGACGTCAGCCCCTACCGGCTCACCGCCCACCTCGGCATGGCGCTGGCCATCTACGTCGTCTGCGTGTGGACCGCGCTGGATCTGAGCGCGCCCCGGTCCGGCTCCGGCAGGACCCCGCGGTTGCTGCGCAGCGGGTCGATCGCCGCGGCTTGCTTGACGATTCTCACCCTGCTCTCCGGCGGGTTTGTCGCGGGCCTCGACGCGGGCAGGGTGTACAACACCTTCCCGCTGATGGGGGGGCATATCGTGCCCCCGGGATACCTCCTGTCCGGAACCGGGTGGCGTAACCCGTTCGAGAATCCCGCGGCGGCGCAGTTCCATCATCGAGTACTGGCCCTCGCCACCGCCACGCTACTGCTCATGCTCACGGCGGCCGGCCGCCGGCCCCAGGTGCCCGCCCCGCTCCGCCGCGCCACGCTTGCCGCAGGACTCACCGTGCTGCTGCAGCTTGGGCTGGGCATCACGACGCTGCTGCTGCGGGTGCCGATTGTCCTGGGCGTGTTGCACCAGGTCACGGGCCTCGCGGTGCTCACCGCGGTGCTGCTGGTGGCCCATCGCGCCGATGCGGGTGATCTTCATCGCAATCCCCACTGACCTCGGCGAACAAATTGACCGAATGATGTCCCTCCCCCTCACGCCGAGCTACCCGTGAAGTTCAAGACCATCATCGAGCCGTTTCGCATCAAGACGGTCGAGCCGATCCGCCAGACTACCGATGCCCACCGGGCTGCGGCCATCCGGGCCGCCCACTACAACGTCTTCCAGCTCGATGCCGAAGACGTGCTCATCGATCTCCTCACCGACTCGGGAACCGGCGCGATGTCGGTGTACCAGTGGGCCGGCATGATGAAGGGGGATGAGTCCTACGCCGGCGGCCGCTCCTTCCATGCCTTCGTCAAGTCGGTCAATGAGATCACCGGATTCCGGCACGTGATCCCGACCCACCAGGGGCGCGCCGCCGAGCACATCCTCGCGCGGGCCATGCTCAAGCCCGGGTCGATCGTACCCAACAACACCCATTTCGACACCACGCGGGCGAACGTCGAGCATTGCGGCGCAGTGGCCCTCAACCTCCCGATCGCCGAAGGGCGCGAGCCGCAGACCATCCATCCCTTCAAGGGGAACATGGACCTCGCCGCGCTCGAGCGGGTGCTGCGCGAGCACGCCGGCAACGTACCGTTGGTGATGATCACCGTCACCAACAACTCCGAGGGCGGCCAGCCGGTGAGCATGGAGAACATCCGCGGCGCTGCGGCCCTCTGCCGCGTGCACGGCGTACCCTTCTTCATCGACGCCTGTCGGTTCGCCGAGAACGCGTGGTTCATCAAGACCCGCGAGCCGGGGTACGCCGGCAAGTCGCCGCTGGAAATCGCGCAGGAGATGTTCCGCCTCGCCGACGGCTGTACCATGAGCGCGAAGAAGGACGGGATGGCGAACATCGGCGGCTTCCTCGCGATGAACGACGACGCCCTCGCCGCCACCTGCCGCAACTCCCTCATCCTCACCGAGGGATTCCCCACCTACGGTGGGCTCGCCGGCTACGACCTCGAGGCGATCGCGGTCGGACTGTATGAGGCCCTCGATCCCGACTACCTGCAGTACCGCATCCGGTCGGTGGAGTACCTCGCCGAGAAAATGATCGCCGCCGGGATCCCCATTGTGCGCCCGCCCGGCGGACACGCGCTCTACCTCGACGCCAGGAGCTGGCTGCCGCACATCCCGCCGCACCAGTACCCGGGGTGGGCGCTCTCCGTCGTACTGTACGTCGAGGGGGGCATCCGCGCCTGCGAGATCGGCTCCGTGATGTTCGGGCAGCAGCCCGACGGCAGCGAGCGCGCCGCCGACCTCGAGCTCGTGCGCCTCGCCTTTCCGCGCCGCGTCTACACCCAGAGCCACATGGACTACGTGGCCGAGGTACTGCTGCACGTGAACACGATCGCAAAGGACATTCGCGGCGTACGGATACTGGAGCAGCCTCCAGTGCTCCGCCACTTCACCGCCAAGTTCGAACCCCTGCCCCGGTAGCCGCGAGTCGCTCAGTGGGGCTTCGCGAATCCCGCCGCGATCAGCAGTCCGTTGCCGGTCTGGATGGTGAGCACCTGCCCCTTGAGCTGACCGTACACCGCGTCGAGCACCAGCCGGACCCGGTACCCCTGTCCCTCCCCCTCGACTACAATCGGCCGGGTAATCTGCAGGTTGCGGCGCGAGGGGAGGGAATCGGGTTCGACGACGGCGCGCAGGGCGCGCACCACGTCGAGGGACAGGACGACCACTCCCCGGTGACGCACCACCAGCGTGCCCGCATCCTCGCCCTTGACGATCTCCAGCGAATCGGTGGCGCTGCCGATCCAGCCTCCGTTCGGGATGTAGAATGGCCGGGCCACCTCGAACCCGCTCACATCCACCGAGCTCGGCGGCGTATGGGTGGCCCAGAACGGCACGCCATCGCTCCCGCCATCCCAGCGCGCGACGTACCCGCCGCCGATCCGGTCCATCGCGCGTCGGGCCACCGCGTCATCGAGGCCGCTGGCGTTCCCGCTCTTCCACGCAAGGGCCGTGTCGGTGGGGACGCCAACCGCCGCGGCAACCGCTGACGGGCCGTGCGTCGCGTTGAGGTATCGGAGAATCGCGCTGAGCTGGGTTCGGTCCTCCCGGGAAACCGCCGTCTTGGCCGGTTCGATGGCGCCCGGCCGTCCCAGGCCGTTCGCGGAGAGAATGCGCCCGAATCGGGCCAGCTGGCTCCGGCGTGCCACCCCGTAAGCCCCCCAGGGGCCGACCGCGGTCAGCAGCGCCACCGCGCAGAGCGTCATCGGAATGAGCTTGATGTTGCGCGAGGCGGTGACTCCGTAGTAGAGCGCGAGCCCGGTGAGCCACAAGGTGAGCACCAAGAGGAAATAGCGTGGCTCGGTGATGCCGTATTGCCCCACCCGCTTGCCGATCGCGACCAGGAGCATGCCGAGCGATGGCAGAATCGCGACGAACCACCAGCGGCCGTACGCGTCGACCCAGCGGCTGTCGGTCCGCTGCCGGAGTGGATGCACCAGCAAGAGCGCCAGCACCCCGGTGGCCGAGACGCCGGAGACCAGGTAACCGATCCACCCGTTGGGCCAGGTGTGGGTCGCGATGATCTTGCCGAGGTAGGCGGTAAGGATCGCCAGGTAGATGGCGACCAAGGGCATCAGCACGAACTGGGTGAACACCTTGAGGCCGAGCGGATAATCCTCCAGGGTCTCCAGGGCCTGATAGTCGCGCGGCACGCCGGAAAGAAAGAACCAGGGGTGGAATCCGAACGTCATTACGGCCCAGAGATAGGCGTATGAGCGGCTCGGCAGCGCCATCCCGAAGAGCCGGTCGAGGGCCAGGAGGGCGACGGAGAGGCCCACCCAGAGCACCACGGCGTAGAAGGCGGCGACGAGAAAGCGGAGAAACAGGAACCGGTTGAACTGCCAGAATCCGTCGAGGTGTTGGCCGGTCAGGTAGGGTGCCACAGCGGCCAGCAGGTGCGCCGCGAGGAGCAGCTGCAGGAACCGCAGCGCCGCCAGCTGGTCGGTCCAGCCCAACGAGGTCCGATAGAGGAGGACAAGACCCAGGGCGGTCGCCAGGTTCAGAATCCACCGGGTGCGCGGCGGCGCACCGCGCCGCTCGGCGCTGGTGACGGAGGCGGTGAAGAGGGGCAGGCCGAGCGCCGCGGTGGCAAGCAGCCGGGGCAGGGCATCCCTCGCGGGGTCGGCGATCATCAACATGCTCACCGCCGTGACGACCAGCGCCGACAGCAGTGACATCGGGAAGCGAACCAGCGTCGCTCCGGCCTGCCGGACGGCCTCCTCCAACGACGGCAATCGCATCGTTACCTCCTCGCCGGTCGAGGATCACCCACCGCCAGCACCTCGCCTCCGGCATCGGTGTATCCGTCGAACCCTTCGTCAAACTGGGCGGACCAGCGGGGCATCCGGAGGTTCCACCGCCGCACGATCCACCCCCCCGAGGCCAGGCGGACAAACTCGGTTCTTCCGCCAGCCGCCGGCGCCCGCGCCTCTTCGGGAGGGTTGATCCAGGTGTACTCGACGTAGCGGAGCTCGCGAAGCGCCGGGTCGACCCAGAGAATCCCGGAGACATCGGGAAGACTGGTGGTGGGGAGCGGGGTGAAGGCGAGTCCGATCAGTCCGGTGTTGGCACCCTGACCCCGGACCCGGCTGAAACAGTGGCGGTGAAGGAACCCCTCCGAGAGCAGGAGGCCGGCGTCCGGGCCGTAGAACCTGGTGAGCCCGAATCGCTGCTGGATGTACCCGGCGCGCTCGAGATTGGCAGGGGTGGGATGTTCGAACGGGTGGAGGGTCGTGACCCGCGAGGTGTCACGCCGCTCCCACCGGAGCGTCAGGTCCCGGCCCAGGGTCCGCCGCCATTCCTGGATGAGGAAGGTCGGGGCCTCGGCGCCCGGCCGGGCCGCGCCCTCGAGCGCGCCGCGTGCATCGAGCCAGAGGTCGGCGGTCTCGACCGCGGTTTCGGGGTGGACCTCACATCGGGTCTCCCCCCGGACCCGAACCTCAGACAGGCGCCGTTCCGGCCGCCGAGCGGTCCGGGTTGATTCCGCGGCGGCCGGGGACGGAGCGGGGGCCTGCCCGGCGGCCGGGAGCGCCACCGCCAGCGCGGCGAATGCCAATCGTGCGCCCTCGAGCCTCATAGCGCCTCCGGGTTGCGAATTCCCCACCGGGCGTATCTTTCACCCGGATAATGTAGACGCGCGCGCCCTCGAATGATCGCTCGGTTCCGGGGGTCGAATCCTGGCCGGAGCGCGGCGCGTAGTGATCGCCGGGCCCGGCTCAGCCGGAACCCTCGATTGTGACCCTGCCCCTATCTCTCTTGCGGAGCTGTGCCATGGTCCACCGCGCCATCCGGCCGCGCGCGCTCGCCGCGTTGCTGCTGCTCTCGGGTCTCCCCTCCGCCGCTCCGGCGCAGATGCCCAAGCCGGGCCTTCCACTGCAGCCGGATCGCTACGCGACCTTCACGACGAGCAAGGGCACCTGGATGTCGCTCGATGTGAGCCCGGACGGGCAGACCATCGTGTTCGACCTCCTGGGTGACCTCTATACGCTGCCGATCCTCGGCGGAAAGGCCACCCGCCTGACCAGCGGCCTCGCCCACGACATGCAGCCGCGCTGGAGCCCGGACGGGAAGCGCATCGCCTTCGTGTCCGACCGGAGCGGTGACGACAACGTCTGGATCATGTCGGCGGACAGCCGGGACACGTTGCAGCTCACCAAGGGCGTGGACAACGACTACATCTCGCCGGAGTGGACCCCCGACGGCCAATACATCGTAGTGGCGAAGGGTACCCCGTTCTCCGGCAACCGGCTCTGGCTTTACAACGTGCATGGCGGGTACGGCCTCGCGCTGGTGGGGACGGCGCCGGGAACCCTCCGCCAGATGGGCCCCGCCTTCGGGCCCAACGGCCGCTACATCTGGTTCGCGCAGCGGCAGGGGGCCTGGCAATACAACGCGGTGCTTCCGCAATATCAGGTCGCCGTCTACGATCGGGAGACCGGCACCCGCACCACCATGTCCTCGCGCTACGGCTCGGCGTTCCGGCCGGCCCTCTCGCCGGACGGCAAGTGGCTCACCTACGGCTCCCGCCAGGACGCGCAAACCGGACTCCGGATCCGCGAGCTCGCCAGCGGCGAGGAACGCTGGCTCGCCTACCCGATCCAGCGCGATGACCAGGAGTCGGTGGCCAACATGGACGTGTTGCCGGGGTATGCGTTTACTCCCGACTCGAAAGCCGTGGTGATCACCTACGGCGGCGAGATCTGGCGGGTGCCGGTGGACGGCACCGCGCCCACCAAGGTGCCGTTCACGCTGGACGCCCAGGTGGCGGTCGGTCCTCGGCTCAAGTTCGACTACCCGATCGAGGATTCGCCCACGTTCAAGGTGCGGCAGATCCGCGATGGCGTGCCCTCCCCTGACGGCCGCCGGATCGCCTTCACCGCGCTGGACCAGCTGTACGTCGCGGATCTTCCCGGCGGTACGCCCCGCCGTCTGACCGATCAGGAGGCCGGCGAGTACAATCCGACCTGGTCACCCGATGGGAGCGCGGTGGCCTACGTGGCGATGAACGCCGACGGCGACGGCCAGATCATGCGGGTGAATCTCGCCGGCGGCCCACCGACCCAGCTCACCAGGGCGGCGGCGTATTACCAGCAGCTGGCCTGGGCGCCGGACGGCCGCCGCATTGTGGCGGTCCGTTCCGCCTCGCGCGACTTCAAGGAGTCGATCGACCCGTTCTTCCCCAACATCGGCGCCGACTTCGTTTGGGTCCCGGCAGCCGGAGGCGATCCGACTACGATCGCTCCGGTGGGCAACAAGTTCTCCCCCCATTTCACCGGCGACACCACCCGGATATTCGCCTTCGACTTCGTGCAGGGCCTGGTCTCCATGCGCTGGGACGGCACCGACGTCAAGCGGCACCTCCAGGCGTTGGGCCCGCTGCCCTTCACGCTCACAGCGCGCGGCCGGCCCCGGGAGTCCGACCTTCCCATGCCGCAGGACCGCGACCGCGAGCCGACCCTCACCGGCTTCCCGGCCGGTCCGATCCTGATGGCTCCCAAGGGTGATCTCGCCCTGGTGGTCTACAACAACGATTTCTACGTGGTGACCGTGCCGCTGACCGGTGGTACCACGCCGACGGTGAACGTCTCCAAGCCGGACAGCGCGGCGGTGCCGGTGCGAAAGCTCACCGACATCGGCGGGGAATTCCCGGCCTGGGGCGCCGACGGGCGGACGCTGTACTGGTCCATCGGCAGCGCCGTGGTCAGCTACAATCTCGACCGCGCCCAGGCGGTGGACGACAGCCTGCGCGCCGCGCGGGCTGATTCCGCCGCCCGGGCGAACGCCGCCTATCGTCCGATCGAACAACGGATCACCATCATGGCTCCGCGGGACATTCCGCAGGGCACCGTGGTCCTCCGCGGCGCCCGGGCCGTCACGATGAAGGGCTACGAGATCGTCGAGAACGCCGACATCGTAATCCGCAACAACCGGATCGTGAGCGTCGGCCCGCGCGGCACGGAGCCCGCCGGCGCGCGGGTGATCGACGTGGGCGGCAAGACCATCGTGCCCGGGTTCGTCGACACCCACTCGCACATGTGGCCGGCGTGGGGAATTCACTGGCAGCAGCCGTGGATCTACCTCGCGAACCTGGCCTACGGCGTCACCACCACGCGCGACCCGCAGACCTCCACCACCGACGTCCTCACCTATGGTGACCGGGTCGATGCCGGCCAGGCGATCGGTCCCCGAGTCTACTCCACCGGCCCCGGGGTGTTCAGCAACGAGAAGATCTCGAGCCTCGAGCATGCGCGGACCGTCCTCCGGCGGTACAGCGACTATTACGACACCAAGACCTTCAAGATGTACATGTCGGGAAACCGCCAGCAGCGGCAATGGCTCATCATGGCGGCGCGGGAGCTCAAGCTCATGCCCACGACCGAGGGCGGACTCGACTACCGGCTCAACATGACCCACACGATGGACGGATACCCCGGCATCGAGCATACCATGCCCATCATCCCGGCCTTCGGCGACGTGGTGCAGCTCTTCAAGGAAACCCAGACCACCAACACCCCGACGATGATCGTGCAGTACGGTGGGCCCTGGGCCGAGAACTATTACTACACCAACGAGAATCCGCTCAACGATCCCAAGGTCCAGCACTTCATGCCCCCCGAGGAGCTCGATTCAAAGGCCAGTCGGCGGGGGCAGGGCGCCGGGGGGAGTCCCGGTCCCGGCGGCTGGTTCATGAAGGAGGAATACGCCTTCCCGAAGTACGCGGCATGGATCAAGGATCTGATCGAGGGCGGCGGGCGCGCGGGCATCGGGAGCCACGGGCAATTCCAGGGGCTCGGGTACCACTGGGAGCTCTGGGACGTGGCGAGCGGCGGCATGAAGCCGCACGACGCGCTGCGG
>JBGPVQ010000109.1:0-8272 GCA_041491785.1 Gemmatimonadota bacterium
GCCGAGCGGGTGGTAGGCGCGCTGGCCCACGACCGGGGCCGCTGGCGCGGCTCGGCGGCAATCCCCGCACCGGCGCTCTGGTGGCCCCACACCCACGGCGAGCCCGCCGGTTACACGATGTCGATCGAGACGCGCGGGCCGGGCGGCTCGGCCACGATCGATCTCGGCTCCACCGGGTTCCGGACCGTCACACTGGATCGCGACGACGGCGACTTCGCCCTGCGCATCAACGGCGTCAGGGTGTTCTGCCGCGGCGCCTGCTGGACCCCGCTCGACGTGGTCACGCTGGGTGCCACGCCCGAGGCGTACCGCACGGCGGTTGCCCAGGTGCGCGCGGCCGGCATGAACATGATCCGGATCGGCGGCATGATGGTCTACGAAGCCGACGCCTTGTACGACGCGCTGGACGAGGCAGGCGTGCTGTTGTGGCAGGATCTGATGTTTGCCAACCTGGACTACCCCGAGGACCCCGGCTTCATCGCGAACGTCACGGCGGAGGTCGACCAGCAGACGGCGCGGCTGCAGGCGCGGCCCTGCCTGGCGATCATCTGCGGTAACAGCGAAGGCGAACAGCAGGCCGCAATGTGGGGCGCGCCGCGGGAGCGCTGGTCGCCGCCACTCTTTCACGAAGTGCTGCCGGCCATCGTCCGGGACCGGCTCCCCGGAACTCCGTATACCCCATCGAGCGCCCATGGCGGCGCCTTTCCGCACGCCGCGAACGCGGGCCCCTCCTCGTACTATGGCGTCGGCGCCTACCTGCGCCCACTCGACGACGCCCGCCGCGCCGAGGTGCGGTTCGCATCCGAATGCCTGGCGTTCGCCAACGTACCGGCCCCGAGCGGGCTGCCGGCCGGGGCGGCGCTGCGGGTGCATCACCCCCTGTGGAAGCTGCGCTCCCCGCGCGATCTGGGCGCCGGATGGGACTTCGACGACGTGCGGGATCACTACGTCGCGTGCCTGTTCGGGGTCGATCCGGTCGCCTTGCGTATCGCCGATCACGAGCGCTACCTGGCCCTCGGCCGGGCCGCCACCGGCGAGGTGATGGCGCGGGTCTTCGCGGAGTGGCGCCGTGCCCGCTCGAGCTGTCGGGGCGGCCTCATTTGGTTCCTGCGCGATCTGTGGCCCGGCGCCGGCTGGGGCGTGGTCGACGCGCAGGGTGCCCCCAAACCGTGCTGGCACGCGCTGCGCCGGGCACTCGCCCCGGTCGCACTCGCCCTCACCGACGAGGGCGTCAACGGTCTCGCGATCCACGCGGTCAACGACCGCGCCGCGCCGATCGCGGCCCGCATCGACCTCGCCCTGTACCGAGCCGGCGAGATCCTGGTCGGGCGCGGCGGCGACGACGTCACGCTGCCGGCGCACGGTGCGATCGAGCTGCCCGCCGCCGCGCTGTTCGATGAGTTCCTCGATCTATCCTTCGCGTACCGGTTCGGGCCGCCCACCGCGCACCTCGTGCACGCCACGCTCGAGGCCGCCGGCGCGAGGCTCGGTGAGGCGTTTTGGTTCCCCGCGGGGATGCCCTCGGCCCGCGAGCTCGATATCGGACTCGCGGCCGGGCTGGTCGGGGAGGTGTTGACGGTCCGCACCCGGCGGTTTGCCCAGTCGGTGTCGATCGATGCCCACGGCGCCCTGCCCGACGACGACGGCTTCCACCTCGCACCGGGGCAGAGCCGAACCATCACCCTGCGGCGGACCGGCCCCGGCCCGCTCTCCGGCACGGTCACTGCGCTCAACGCCGAGGTGGGCGCCCGGTTCGAGGGCCAGCCGTGACCGGCGCGCCCAGCGCCGAGCCGTTGTACTTCGGTAGTCCCGACCGCCCGCGCTTCGGCTGGGTCCATCGGCCCGCCGCCCCGAGCGGCCCCGGCCTGGTGATCGTGCCACCCTTCGGCTACGAGGCCATCTGTGCCCACCGTGCGCTGCGCCACCTCGCCGAGGCCGCGGCGGGTGCCGGCCTGGTGGCGGTGCGGCTCGACCTCGACGGCACCGGCGACAGCGCGGGCCACGAGCTCGACGACGGCCGGTTGGAGGCGTGGCTCGCGAGCATCGACGATGCCTGCGATCTGGCCATCGCCCGGGGTGCCGACCGCCTGGTACTCGCCGGCGTCCGACTCGGCGCCTCCCTCGCCGCTCTGGCCGCCGAGCGCCGGTCCGACGTCGCCGGGATTGTCGCGATCGCGCCGGTCCCCAGTGGCAAGGCGCTCCTTCGGGAACTGCGCGCGCTGCAGATGGCCCTCGCGCTTCCCGACGCGCCCCCCGGCGTCACGCGCCCGCCCGAAGACATCGACGAGGTCGCCGGCTTCGCGCTCACCCCCGAGACCCGGGCGAGCCTCTCCCTCATCGATCTCTTGCGCGCCGAACGCCGCCCCGCCCCGGCGGTGCTGCTGCTCGATCGCGATGACCGGCCGCCCAACAACCAGTGGGTGGAGCGGCTCACCGGGCTGGGTGCCGCGGTGACCCACCGACGAGTGCCGGGTTACGTCGAGATGGTCCTCGACCCCCATACTACCGAGGTGCCCCAGCGGATCATCGACGCCGTGATCGAATTCGCCGCGTCGGTCCCGCCGATGCCGGCCGGCCCGCCGCGCATCTGCTGGCAGGCCTCCCGGGCCGAAATCGACGGCGTTACCGAGGAGCCGGTCGCGCTGGACGACTGCCTGCTGGGGATCGCCACGCTCCCGCGGACGCCGCCCCGCCGAGCCGTGATTCTGCTCAATGCCGGCGCGGTGCGCCGGATCGGCCTCAACCGGATGTATGGGGTCCTCGCCCGGCGGCTGGCAAGCCGCGGCGATCAGGTGCTGCGCCTCGATCTCTCCGGCCTGGGTGACAGCCCCGCCCGGCCCGGCGCCGCGGAGAACGTGGTCTACGGCAAGGATGCGATCGCGGAGGTCGGCATCGCGGTGGCGTGGGCACGGCGCGCCGGTGCGCGCGAGGTGGCGGTCGCCGGTCTCTGTTCCGGCGCCTACCATGCCCTCAAGGCCGCGGTCGCCGGCCAGGCCATCGACACCATCGTGGTGATCAATCCGCTCACCTTCTTCTACAAGCCGGGCATGCCGCTCGACTTCGCCGCGGCCCGGGTCACCGCCGATGTCAAGCGCTACGGCAGTTCGGTGCAACGCCTGGAGTCCTGGGGAAAGCTGTTGCGGGGGGAGGTCAACCTCTGGCGGGTAGTCCAGGTGCTCGCCCGCCGGGCGCTCGCCATCACCGAGCACCGGACCCGCGACGTGCTGCGCCGGCTCCGCGTCCCGCTGCACGACGACCTCGGGACCGAGTTGCTGGGTCTGGGCCGTCGCGGCGTAGCGATGCGGTTCATTCTGGCCGGCGACGACCCCGGCCACACCTTGCTGATCGAGCAGGGCGGCTCGGCCGTGACGCGACTGAAGGCGGCCGGCCGGCTGGCAGTGCAGCTGATCCCCGATGCCGGCCACACGTTCACCCGGCGGTGGACCCATCCGCTGGTGCTGGACGCGATCGCGAGCGCGGTCGCGCCTCGGTGACTCCGCCGCCGAGGACGCCCGCCCACCTGCCGGCGCTCGACGGCCTGCGCGGCGTCGCAATTCTGCTGGTGCTCGCCCACGGTTTCGACGTGATCGACGCCCCCGGCGGCGTAAACCATGCCGTCGACATGGCGCTCGACTACGGCTGGATCGGCGTGCAGCTCTTCTTCGTGCTCTCGGGGTTCCTCATCACCGGCATCCTGCTCGACACCAGGACGTCGCCGGTCTATTACCGAAGCTTCTTCATCCGTCGCCTGTTGCGGATCTTCCCGCTCTATTACGGTGTGCTTCTGGTCGGGTACGCGATTCTCCCCCGGCTCACCACGCCGCCGCCGCAGTTCGGTAATCACCAGATCTGGCTGTGGACCTACCTCGTCAATTTCGCGGAGCCGATGGGCCACGGCGAGCCGGCGTTTCCCCACTTCTGGTCGCTCGCGGTCGAGGAGCAGTTCTACCTGGTCTGGCCGTTCGTCGTGCGCGCGGCGGGCCGCACCCGCCTGATCGGGTGGGGAGCCGTTCTGACCCTCGCCGCCATCCTGGTCCGACTCGTGGTCCGGGCACGCTGGGGCCAGGAGGCGGCCTACATGTTCACTCCGTGCCGGATGGATGCGCTCGCGATCGGCGCGCTCGCGGCGGCCCTGATCCGCGGGGAACGCACCGCGCGCTGGATCACGCGGTGGCGTCCCGGCACCCTGGTCGCGGCAGGCGGGTTGCTGATCCTCGCCGGCCCGCTCCTCAATCGGGCGCAGCGCACCGGCACCGTGATGCAGACCGGGGGATACACCGCGCTCGCGCTTGGCTTCGCGCTGATCCTGGTTGCGGCGCTCCCGACAGCGGGCGCCCCCGCGCGACTGCTCGGATCCCCCTGTCTCCGGCGGATCGGGACCTACAGTTACGCGATGTACGTCTTCCACGCACCGCTCCATCTCTTCATCGGGCTGCCCCTGCTGGCATACCTCGGCGCATCGCGCGGCGCCGCGGTCGGCGTGGCGTACGCCGTACTCGGGATACTGGTGACCTTCGCCGCGGCCGCGCTGTCGTACCACCTCTACGAACGGAAGTTCCTGGCGCTCAAGACCCGCCTCGCGCCGCAGCTGCCGGCATGACGGCCGAGCGCATCGAGGAAATCGCCGGGCTCCGAACCATCGCCATCGGTGACCCGGCGGCGGCCCTCGCCGTGGTCGTGCTGCACGGGCGGATGATGGAGGCTGCCGACCTGGCACCCTTTGCGCATTCGCTTGGCGTGGCCGGGTACTTCCTGCTCCCGGACGGGCCGCTCGCCGCCACGCCCCGGGGCCGCTCCTGGTGGCCGGTCGACTCCGAAGCGCGGGCCCGCGCGCGGGCTCAGGGGCCGCTCGATCTGCACGCGATGGAGCCGGCCGGCAGGGTCGAGGCGCGGGCGCTGCTTGCCGAGATCTGCGCCACCATCGGGCGGGATCGCAGGGTCGCCCTGCTGGGATTCTCACAAGGCGGGATGCTCGCGATGGACTACGCCCTTCACCATCCGCGTCCCGCGGCGCTGGCGTTGCTGTCGTCGTCCTGCATCGCAGCCGCCGACTGGACCCCGCGGTTACCGGAGCTCCGCGGTCTGCCGGTGCTGGTTTCCCACGGCCGTAGCGATCTCGAGCTCGCCTTCGCGGCGGGCGAACGCCTGCGCGATGCCGCGCTGGCCGGGGGCGCGGCCGTCACCTGGGTGCCGTTTGACGGCGGCCATGAGATACCTCTCGTCGTCTGGCGCGCTCTGCGCCGCTTTCTCCGCGATCTCGCCTGAGGGTCCCCGATCGGGGGGGATCCGTCCCCGCAAAGTATTGAATTTCAATTACTTATACCGTGGTATGGAAATAACATACTTGGCGCACCAAGGAGGCCAGGGTATGTTGGCCGGGAGTGTCCTAGGTGAGCCTCTACGGGTCAATCCCGGTGGGGGCTGGGTATCTCCGGCAACCCGAACCGGCGAGGCGGTGCGTGGACTTCATCATTCGGTATAAGGGCAAGCTTCCGGCCAGCACGAATCATAGGGCTCAGGACAAGCATCGAGTACGTGAGCACCTGAATCCGCAACTCGAAACGCTCTGTCACCGAAACCCACTCTTCCGGGATGCGCTTCTCCCCAATTTGGGATACTGGAAGGGTCCCGCTGGCAAATTTGAATCTCCTGGTTCAGGTGGGCGCTTTTTTCGTTGGCCGCTTTGCGGATACGATTTCATTCCGCTAATTCACCGACCCTTGGAACTGGTTTGCCAACTGGACATTACGTGGCTTCGGCGAGAGATCGCCGGAGACATTGTACATGGCGGGGATCTCGACAATCGGCTAAAAACGCTCTTGGATGGGCTTCGGATGCCGCATCAGAAAGATGACTTGAAGGGATTTCCGCAAGGGACTGGGAAGCCGTTTTTCTGCCTTCTCGAAGACGATAGCCTTATTACGAAGCTGTCAGTTTCAACCTATCAACTCTTGGAACCTTTGGGGGCTCCTGAGCAGGAGCATGATGTAGACTTAATTCTGCACGTTACGGTTCAGTCCACATCCTCGATGATGGCAGACATGCTCGGGATGCCCTCTTAGCCATGCCTGCGTCTTCCCGGCTTCGGCTTCGCGGGAATCTCCGACTTCGGGACATGAATAACCCGTCGCGTGAGATCGCGCATTTTCTCGAAGGGGGATTTCTCCCCCTTCGCTTGCGGCCGATCGTCCCCCTTGGGGGCCGAGTCCGGGCGCGGAGTATTCGTCATCGTTTCTTCTTTCGTGGGCCGCGTTTCAGTTGGGGGTGGCGTTCTGCGTCACGTCGTAGCCAAATCGGCTCCGGTCAGTTGCCGATAGGTGAGCCGCTTGCCGAGCAGAGAATCTACTACGGCGACAAACCGCTCGCCGTCCGAGGCACGGCGGTTGTTGAACCGGAACGCCTGTTCATCGAGGTAGCGGAACACATGGAAGGGGTCAATCGAGATGTAGGTTCCCTTGATGGTCCGCTTGAGCAGGCTCCAGAAGTTTTCGATCCCGTTGGTGTGGACTCGGCCCTTGGCGTATTCGTAGGCGTGATTCACGGTTTCTCGGATGTATCGCCGTTCCAGAACCCCATACCCGGCGTGGTCATCGGTGTAGACCCTGGCCCCCGGCTTCACCACGGTCTTGACGCGCGCGAAGAATTTCTTCGAACTGGTATCCTCTCCGACCACCGTAGTCCGCACCCGGCTGACACCGTTCGGCCCGCGCGGGCGTTCCAACACGCCGAGGACGCCCACCTTGTTCTTCTGCCGCAAGCCGGAACCGAGCCGGGTACGCTTCGAGCGGTGCATGTTCTTGTAGAGTCCGCCCAGGTACGACTCATCAATTTCGATCTCGCCCTCGAACCGGGCAAAGGTCTTGCTCTGCATGGCCGCACGAATCCGCCCGAGCATGAACCACGAGGTCTTCTGGGTCACGCCGAGCGCCCGAGCCACCTCGTAGGAGCTGATCCCGTTCTTGCTGTTGGCGAGCATCCAGAGGGCCGGGAGCCACTTATCCAGCCCGAGGGGGGAATCCTCGAAGATCGTGCCGACCTTGATGGAGAATTGCTTCCGGCAGGCCCGGCACTTCCAGATCCGCCGGGTCTTGAGGAAGCCGGGGTCATCGGCCTGACAATGGGGGCACTTCACGCCGTCTGGCCAGCGGAGTTCCGCCAGGAACCGGAGGGCGTTGTCCTGATCCGAGAAGTAGGCGACTGCATCGGTCAGGGAGGTCGGGGTGTTGGGCGACTTGAGCATGGACGTAAGGTAGCACACACACCAAGGTGTGTCAAGTGCCTTACGTTCCATTCACCGAATCTAGCCGACCCCCTAAGAGGCGATAGGTTCTCGGGATGGACACTCAAAGCAAGACCATCAGCGGCCGCCCGGGATGGCTCAAGACGGCGGCGTCTCACCCGAGTCCGGTTACGGACTGGGGCGGATTGGCAGTTGCCATACTTGCAGCGTTGGCCTTCGTGGCGGCAAAACGCGGCATGATCCCCGAATCGGTGGCCAACGATATCGCCGGGTGGGTGGCCGTCGGTGGCCTACTGTTCATTGGGTTGGTGCGAGTGGTTCGCGCTCCATTCTGGATGATCCAGCACAAGGACTGGGAGATTGCGCGTTATGAGCGGATGGTTCGTGTGCTAGCCCTGCTTCATGCTCCTGGTATTGAGGACATTGTACCCATTTCCAGACACGGCAAGATGTTGACTTTCCATGAGGTGAATACCGAGGAAGAGTTCCTGACATGGGGACAGATGGTGGACGATTGGTGGCAGAGATTCGAGGGCCTCAAGCCCCAGTTCAGCCTCGTTGAGCGGAACTACATCGCATACATGGACTCGGCGGACCACGATGGCTCAGCGCCGAGGGTGAATTTCAGTCCGAAATATCTTGAACGATGGAGAAACGTGAAGTCCACTTGGCAAACACTGGACTTGATCATAAAGGAACGAGAGGAGCAGCGTCGGACGGTCCGTTCTGAGATGATCCGTGAGGGGTTCGATTCTTCCCTACTACCCCCTCATTTCACCGGCTCAGAAGTCGCCGGTTCAACAAGTTGACCACGTGGTGCGCCAAGTATGTTGCTGCCCGTGGTATTGCATTTCGGTGTTTATTCGGTATTACTAGGGGGTGTTTACCCACCTTCACGCCCACTCGTGGTTCTCCCTCGGCCGGGGGGCCTCGAGTCCCGAGGTGATGGTCGCCGCCGCCGCCGAGCGCGGCTTCTCCGCCCTCGCGTGTACCGACACCAACGGCGGGTACGGAGCGGTCGAGTTCCAGCGC
>JBGPVQ010000110.1:0-8231 GCA_041491785.1 Gemmatimonadota bacterium
CACCCACACCGCGCCGACCGCCACCGGCGCCGGCCACCCGACGGCGTGCACCCCCACCCACGTCGCGGCGATGGCCCCGGCGTAGAACTGCCCTTCGGCGCCGATGTTGAGCGCGCCGGCGCGGAACGCGAGCGCCACGCCGAGCCCGAGCACGATGAGGGGGACGGCGCGCACCAGCGTCGCGGAGCTGAGGGCGTACCACGAGCCGAACGCCCCGCGCCACAACGCGCCCAGCGAGAGCACCGGATCGTAACCCGCAAGGCCGAGCCCGAGTGCCAGGACCAGGAAGCCGGCGGCCAGCGCCATCGCACCGACGATGAGCGGACGGCCCAGGAGGCTGCTCATCCCTGACCCCGCCGGACACCCAGCATCATCTCCCCGACCGCCCGCCGGTCTGCGCCGGGGGGTGCCTCGCTCACCTTGCCCCCGCGCACCACCATCACACGCTGGCCCAGCTCGAGCACTTCATCGAGGTCGGTCGAATAGACGATCACCGCCACGCCCTCCGACGCGGCCGCGCGCAATCGCCGGTGCACCTCCTCGGTGGCCCGGATGTCGAGGCCGCGGGTCGGATTCTCCGCCACCAGCACCACCGGCCGCCGTTCCAGCGCCCGCGCCAGCACCACCTTCTGCTGGTTGCCGCCGGAGAGCGTCGCGGCAAGAACGTCGGGACCGGCGGCGCGGATCCCGAAGCTCGCGATGAGCTCGCCGGTACGGGCGCGGGCCGCGTTCCAATCCAGCTGGATTCCCTTGGCCCAGCGCGAGTCCTCGCCCAAGCCGAGCACCAGGTTCTCCGTGATGGAGAGCGCCGGCACCAGCCCCTCGGTGGTTCGATCTTCCGGCACGAAGGAGACGCTGCCCGAGACGCCCTGCCCCGCCGCAATGGCGCGCAACAACTCCCGCTGGCCGTTGCCCTCGACCGCGGCCACCCCGATCAGCTCGCCGGCGTGGATCGGGATCTCGCCCAGCCGCGTGACCGGGATCGCGGTCCTCGGTGTGCCGCGCGGCACGACGGGCGAGGTCGGGAACGCTCGCCCACCGACGCCGATCATCGCCTCGGCAAGACTCCCTTCCGTTTGACCGGCCACCGGCGTGGAGAGCGTCACCCTGCCGTGCCGCAGCACCGTCACCCGATCGGCCGCGACGAACACCTCCGCCAACTTGTGGGTGATGAGCGCGGCGGATCCGCCCGCCGCCACGAACTCCCGCACCAGCGCCAGCAGCTCTTCCACCTCGCTCGGTGCCAGCACCGCGCTCGGCTCATCCATCAGGAGAATCCGGGCGCCGGTGGCCAGCGCCTTCACGATCTCCAGGCGCTGGCGAAGCGCCACCGAGAGCCGCTCCACCCGCGCGCCCGGCTCCAGACCCTCCATCAACCGTCCGGTCACGCCCCCGGCGGTCCAGCCGCCCGGCGGTCCTGCCTGCTTCCCCACCGCCAGCGCAATGTTCTCACGGACGGTGAGCGCTTCGATGCTGGTGAAGTGCTGGTGCACCATCCCGAGACCGTGCGCCATCGCCTCGCGCGGCGAGCGGAGGGCCACCTGCCGGCCGTCGATCCGGATCTCGCCCGCATCCGGGGAGATCATCCCGTAGGCGACGTGCATGAGGGTGGACTTTCCGGCACCATTCTCGCCCAGCAGGGCGTGCACCTCACCGGGCCGCAAGGTGAAATCGGCCCCGCGCAGCGCGTGCACGGAGCCGAACGACTTGGTGATGCCCGAAAGCTCCAGGACCGGAGCTTCGCTCATGTTAGCTCGCAGAAGCTCGCTCAGAGGCCCGTCGGGTGGTCGTGAAACTCCCATGGAATCCCGAATTTGACGGCGAGGTGCTCCGCCAGCGCCTTCACCCCCACGGTCTCCGTGGCGTAGTGCCCGGCGTAGATCGCATTGACGCCCAGCTCCATTGCGTCGAAGTAAGTGTGGTGGGCGCCTTCACCGGTGAGATAGGTATCGAGTCCTGCCTCGCGCGCCGCGACGATGCGGCCTCCGGCGCCGCCGGTGATGATGCCCACCCGCTCCGACATCGCCGGTCCGCCGGGAATCAGACGGGCCTTGCAGCCCAGGAGAAGCTCCACCCGCGCCACCAGGGTCTCCCGTGGCACCGCCGGATCGAGCCTTCCCTGCACCCCGATCGGCGTGCCTCGATAGCTGTCGAACGGCTCGATCCATTGGAGGCCCAGCTGGCGCCCCAGAACGTGATTGTTGCCGACTTCCGGATGGACGTCCAGCGGGATGTGCGCCGAATAGAGCGCGATGTCGCGATCGAGCAAAGCGCGGACCCGCCGGTAGCGCGGGCCGGTGAGCGGAGTGTTGCCGGCCCAGAACAGCCCGTGGTGGACCAGGAGGAGGGCACCCTCCTCCGTCCCGATGATGGTTTCGAGGGAACCATCCACCGCCGCGACGATCCGGCCCACCTCACCGAACCGGTTCTCGGCCTGGAGCCCGTTGAGCGCGTTCTCCTCGTCGGGCACCTCGCGGATCCGGAGGTACTCGTCGAGGTACGCGGTGATCGTGGCGAGCGGAACGGAGCCGGTCACCCCCGAAGGATAACCCGCCTAGCCGTCGGCGCGGAGCGCCTCCGTCGGGGCCACGCGGGACACCCGCCGCGCGGGCAGCCAGGCCGCGATGCCCGCAACGGCGAACAACAACAGCGGCACGCCGAAGAATGTCAGGGGGTCGAGGGCCGGCACCCCGAAGAGGAGCCCGCCCACGAGGCGCGCCAGGAGCATCGCCGCCAGCAGCCCGACCGCTCCACCCCACACTACCAGCCGGAGCCCGCCCCCGGTGAGCAGCCGGACCATCGCCCGCGAATCGGCTCCCAGGGCCATGCGAATCCCCACCTCCCGGGTCCGCTGCGCTACGGAGTACCGCACCGTTCCATAGAGTCCGATTCCCGCCAGCACCACCGCCAGGGCGGCCAGCGCCCCGATCATCAGCGCGGCGAGTCGGATGGGAAGCCGGACCACGTCGAGGTGGCGCGCCATGGTGCGCACGTCGACGGAAATAATCTCGGGGTCCATCGATTGGGTCGCCCGAACCATCGCGTTGGTCAGCCGATCGGCATCTCCCGACGTCCGCGCCAGGTACCAGACGCTCGATGAGCGAACCTGCGCGAGCGGGAGGTAGATGCCCGAGCGGGGGTCCTCGCCGATACTCCGGATCTTGGTGGTGGCCACGACCCCCACTACCTGGTAGTCGCGGTCGCTGCTGCGGGTGATGTGCTTGCCGAGCGCCTCCTGTCCCGGCCAGAGCCGCTTGGCCAGCGCCTCGTTCACGATGATCACCCGGGGTGCGCTGTCCGCATCGGCGGGGGTGAATTCTCGCCCCTGGAGCAGCCGGATCCCCGCCGCCGCGAAGAAGCCGGTGTCCACCACCGCGAGATCGGCGTCGAACCCCTCCCGGCCCACCGGCGGCTGGGCCCCCGGGGTGTTCACATCGGTGTTCTGGGTGTTGACCAGCGTGAGCGGCAGGTTGTCGATCATCCCAACCGCCGTGACCCCGGGTAACTCCCGAAGCCGGGCCGCCAGCTCCCGCTCGGCGGGCAGCAAGCGACCTGCCGCGTACCTCGTCGGCGGGAACGAAACATCCATCAGCCCGGCCGGCTCCCGCCCGAAGCCCGGGTCGACTGCCCGCACCGACTGCAGGCTGCGCAGGAAGAGTCCTGCCCCCACCAGCAGTACCAGGGACACCGCGACCTGCGCCACCACCAGCGCGTGCCGGAGCGCGAGCCTCCCCCGCCCGCCGCCCCCTGCCGACTCGTCGCGAAGCGTTGTAGCGAGGTGCGGGTTGCTCGCCCGGAGTGCCGGCATCAGGCCGAAGAGGATGCCCGCCGCTACCGAGACCACGGTGGCGAAGAGCAGCGCCCGGGCATCGAGACCGAGCTCGAGGGTAATCGGGATCGGCAGCGGGAGGTCGGCAGTGGTGAGGATCCGGGCAACCAGCGCGGCCACGCCCAGCCCGCCGACGCCACCCAACACACCGAGGAGAAGCGTCTCGGCGAGTAGCTGCGCCACCAGGCTGCCTCGCGTGGCGCCCAAGGCCAGCCGGACGGCAATTTCCTTGCGCCGATCCACCGCGCGGGCCAGCAGGAAGCTCGCGAGATTGGCGCAGACGACCAGAAGAACCAGCCCCACCACCGTGAAGAGAAGCCCTGCTACGGGATAGAGAACCTGGTCCACGCTGGGATGGAGAATTACCTGCCGAGTCGGGATCAACTTGAACGAATTGCCGCTCTTCCATTGGTCGGGGACGATCTTCCTGAGCTCCGCGGCGACGCCCGCCGCCGCCGCTGCTGCCATAACTACTGTCGTGCCCGGCCGCAGCCGCGCCTTCACGAACAGACTATGGTAGCCCCGGCTCTGCAGCTGATCGTCGTCCACCGGGTTCAGGTGGTTCACCATCATCATCGGGGCGTAGAAGTCGGGCACCATCCCGCGCAAGTTGCCCTGATACTCGGCGGATACCACGCCTACGATGGTGTAGGCTCGGCCGTTCATTTCAATGGCGCGACCGAGCACCGAGGGGGCGCCGCCGAAGGCTCGCCTCCAGTAGCCGTCGCTCAACACGACCACCGGGTGACCCCCCGGGGACACATCGTCCTCGGGCCCCAGTAGCCGGCCGAGGGCCGGCCGGATTCCGGTCAGGGGGAAGTAGCTGCCGGTCACTAGTTCGCCCTCGGCGCGCGAAGCCACGCCGTCCCTCATCACCTGCGCAAAGGCGTAGCGGGTCGCGGCCAGCTGGGAGAACACCCGCGAGGTGCCCCGTTCGAACTCCCTGAAATCGGGATAGTCGAAGGCGTTGTAGCCGAAGTCGGCGCTGGACTCGTAGACGTCGGTCACCTCCTCCACCGCCCGGATCGGAGAGCGCCGGAAGATCACCGCGTTCACGAGGCTGAACACCGCCGTCGTGGCGCCGATGCCGAGGGCCAGCGAGAGGACGGCGATGAGGGTGAACCCCGGGCTGGCAATCAGGCGGCGGGTGGCGTAGCGGACGTCGGGCAGCAATCGAGACATCGGTCGGTAGCCTCGGTGTGGAAGCGGAACTGGGGTGGGAGAAGGAGGGGTGAAGTCGGCCCGCCCGAAGTCGAGGGCAAGCTCCTCGGCCGATCGGCCCGCCGCGAGCCCGTCTTCGAAGTGGGTCACCAACTCCTCGAAGACCTCGTTCCGTCGGGCTTCCTCGAGACGGGCGGCCCCCAGCACCCGGGCAATTGCGGCGGCGGCATCCGGCGGCAGCCCCCTGGTTCGGGCCCGGTGTTCGATCTCGAGAGCATCGAGCCGAGTCGCGCCCACCGTCACGCCTCCGAACGCCTGGCGTCCAGGAGCCCGAGGCCGGTCATCGCCGCCACCAACCGCCGCCATTGCGACTGCTGCGCGCGGAGGAAGTGCACGCCTTTTGGCGTGACGCCGTAGTATTTCCGGCGCCGCCCGGAGGGCGCCTCCTGCCAATGGCTCTTGAGCAGACCCTTCGCCTCGAGGCTGTAGAGGAGGGGGTAGAGGGTGGACTGCCCCATTGCCAGCACCCCGTCGGTGCGCCGGGACAGCGCCTCGACCAGCTCATAGCCGTACATCTCCCGCTGCTTGAGCAGCCGGAGGACCGTGACCGGTCCCGCGCCCCGCATGAGTTCCCGTTCGATGCGCATCTGGCTCCCTGGCTCCCTAGGTCCCTAACTCCCTGGCTCCTAGCCCCTCCTCACATACTATGCCTCACACAGTATACGGGCAAGCCCCTCGGCCGGTTTCACCCCGCCGCGACCCCACCGCTTCAGTGCGCGCTACAGTCGTACACCGGCGTCGCGATCGCCATCTCCCAGGTCGGGCCGGTCGGGCCCTCGAATAGCGTCACCAGCTGCCGATTGCGCATGACCACGAACTGGGTGACGCCCTCGAGGAGCTTCCACACTCCGATCTCCGTATCCCCGTCCTTGATGAGCCCCGACCGCCGCTCGGTGTAGTGTTTCTGGTCGACCGCGTACCCATAGACGCCGTCGAAGTAGGCCTGAGCCGCCGGCTCGTTCCTGAAGGCCAGCGTCGTCCCCATGACGCCACTGCCGTCGGGAGACTCATAGGTGGCCTGGATGGCGTCGTTAATCACCTCGTTCAGCGATTCCGGCAGATTGCGGATGGATTTCCGCTCGAAGCGCCCCCGCCGGCAGCTGGTGTGGTCGATCAGCGGGCCACTCGACGGCGTGACTCGTTGCTGGGCAATGGCCGGAGGGGCGTGAACGGCTTTGATGAAATCCGGGCCGCCGCAGGCCCGCCCCTCGAGGCCTTCGGTGAAGGCATCGATCCGCTGTCCCCCCGATCCGTGGGCCTGCGATTGGAACCAGTCCACGCCGGGCGGATCGCGCAAATCGCGAAGCGCGGTCACCGCTTCGTTCTCGTCTCCCGGCTCGAGATAGCCCTTCGCGTTGGCATCCCGGGTCCATTGCCCCGCGAGGCAGTCCGCCCCCAGTTCCACTTCGAGGGTCCACTTCCCGCTCAGCGGGCCCAACTCACTGCGCAAATCCTGGATCAGATGTCCCCACTCGTGCGCCAGGACGAACGCCGCCGCAAAGTCTCCCTTGTTCTTCCACAGCCCCCGGAGGAAGTCACGATCGTAATAGATGTGCCGGTCGGCCCGGCAATACCGCGCGTTGTTCTTCTGGGGCGGACAAGCGAGGGAAAACAGAGAAAAAGGGCCCACGTCGACGGGAGGCCGGTATGTCGACCCGAGTGCGGAGCTCCAATACGTGTTGATGAGGCGCCGGCTGGCGGCCAGAAGGGAGTCCACGTTTGGCCAGTTATCCCGGACCACCCTCGTCGCGGGCTTCCCCGCCCCAAGCGAGAGCGTACCCAGCAGCACGACCGCGATGACGGCGACGGTGCGGGCATGGCGGATCGCGTTACGGATCAGCGCCACCTGCGCCTCCACCCGGGCCCGATGCGCGGGGCTGCTCTCGCGGGCGGCGCGCTGCTTAAGCAGCGCCAGCTGAACCTGCCGGTTGTGCAGCGCGGCAAGGTGCAGGCACTGACCGACCCGTCCGCCGAGGAGCAGCCGCAAGTAGCCGAGCTGGCGGCGCCAGAAGCTGTCGAGCAGCGCTGCCTCCTCGGCGGAAACGACCCCGGCGTCGACCTCCCCCGCCAGTTGCGAACGGAGAACCCTTCGTTCCCTCGTGAGGGAGAAGAGACCGATGGCAACCAACAGGACAAGAGGAAGCAGAACTGCCAACCACGCCCGAAGGTGGCCGGCATCTCCCCCGAGCGCGTTCCCGTGGGCCAGGATTCGAAAGAGCCCATTGAGCAGCGTGGCACCCGCGAGCCCCAAGAGGGCCCATAGCCCCTCGGCCAATCGTCCCCGGGCGTCGAACGCCGCGCCGATGCCCAAGCCGGCCACGGCGGCAAAGACGCCGTGGGAAAGCCCCCCCGCGGCGGCGTTGATTGCGGTCTGCAGCGGGGAGTGCCCCACCTGGAGCGCGATCAGATGCGCGGTCTGGAGCTCGCGCACCAGAGTCTCCCCGGTGCTGTAGCCCAGCCCCACGGCGATGCCGTAGATAATCCCATCGGTCAGGTCGCTGAACTCCGACCACCCCCGGAGCCGGGCCACCGCGGAAAAGATTCCGATGCCGACCAGGAGGGAGATGAGCTTGGTCGCCTCGACCGCGAACGCCCCACGCCAGATCGGGACGCTGAGCGCCTCGGAGCCCACGAAGAGCTCGGCCACGCAGGCTCCCAGCAGCCCGAGGAGGAACACGGTGGCGAGGGCCCAGACCGGCTCCCGCTCGTTGACGTCCACGAACCGGACGCAGGTCAGGTAAATCCAGGCGACCCCAAGGGTGATCAGGATCTCGCCCAGATAGCCGGCCGGCATGGAGGCCTCCTTCTCGGTGAGGCTATGTCTCGGTTGATCGGGTGTTGAGCACGGAGAACTTACGGGTTGCGCGAAAATTCGTTAGCCGCGCTAGGGAAGCGCCTTCAGGGTGCCCGCCGCGAGAGAATCCGCCGCCGCCTTGACCCGGGCCTTGAGCGCCGGCGGCACCCGGGCGTCGAGCGCCGGATTCGGCTCGTAGCGAAGCACGCCCCCCGCGAGGCCGAACGACTCGACCCGGGGAGAAAAGCTCCCGTCTTTGACCTCGCGCGCGATGGCGATGAAGGCCTTCGGCAGATCGATCACGACTGAGGCGATCACCCGCTCCGGTGCCAGCGCGCTCTGATCCGCATTGGCGCCGAAGGCATATACGCCGGGGCTTTCCTTGAC
>JBGPVQ010000111.1:0-8228 GCA_041491785.1 Gemmatimonadota bacterium
CCCTGCCGGGCAACGCCGGACGGACGGACAACTCCGGGTCCAAACGCCCGTCCACGAAGACCAGCGTGCACCAGCCGGGCGGACCGATGCGGAACGGCTCGAGGTCGCGGCCGGAGGTACGGCTGGACGCTTTGTCGAGCAGGCGCCACCGGGTCCGGGCGATGGGTGCGACCGGGGTAAACCGCCACTCCTCGTCCTTGGTCGTCGGGAATCCATCCCGGACAAACCAGGCGAACGCCTCCCGTCGCCGGGCGAGTACCTCCTCGGGCCCCTCGCTACCGCCGTTCCGGGCAAAGCGCTCAAAAGCCTCGGCGTAGGCGTCGATCACGCTGTCGCCGCCTCGGGCGTGCCGGTCAGCCACTCGTAGCCCTTCGCCTCGAGTTCCAGCGCGAGCTCCTTCCCGCCGGACTTGACGATTTGGCCGTCCACCAAGACATGGACCCGGTCGGGGATGATATGGTTGAGCAGGCGCTGGTAGTGTGTGACGATGATGGTCGCGCGATCGGGCCGCCGCAGCGCATTGACGCCGTCGGCTACGATCCGCAGGGCGTCGATGTCGAGGCCGGAATCGGTTTCGTCCAGGATCGCGAGCCGGGGTTCGAGCACCGCCATCTGGAGGATCTCGTTCCGCTTCTTCTCGCCCCCGGAGAATCCGCTGTTGACCGCCCGCTGCATGATCTCGGGGCCCCACTCGACCAGCTTGAGCTTTTCCTCGAGGAGATCGAGGAAGTCGATCGGGTCGAGCTCCTCCTTGCCGCGCGACTTGAGGATGGCGTTGTAGGCCGCGCGGAGAAAGTATGCGTTGCTGACGCCGGCAATTTCCACCGGATACTGGAACGCCAGGAACACCCCTGCCTGGGCGCGCTCCTCGGGTTCGAGGTCGAGTAGATCCTGGCCGTCGAACCGGACCGTGCCGGCGGTGACCGTATAGGCGGGGTGCCCCGCCAGGACCTGGGCGAGGGTGCTCTTCCCCGATCCGTTCGGACCCATGATCGCGTGAACCTCGCCGGCGTTCACCGCGAGGTCGATCCCCTTGAGGATCTCTATGTCCCCCGCGCTCGCGCGGAGGCCCCTGATTTCCAGCATGCCAATCATCCCACGCTTCCTTCGAGACTGACGCCGAGCAGCTTCTGCGCTTCCACCGCGAACTCCATGGGGAGTTCCTTGAAGACTTCCTTGCAGAACCCGTTGACGATCATGGAGATCGCGTTCTCGGTGTTGAGTCCGCGCTGTTTACAGTAGAAGATCTGGTCCTCGCCGATCTTGGAAGTGCTCGCTTCGTGCTCGACCGACGCCGTCGGATTCTGGACGTCGATGTACGGGAAGGTGTGCGCCCCGCAGCGATTCCCAATAAGCATCGAGTCGCACTGGGTGTAATTCCGCGCGCCGTCTGCTCTGGGCAGCACTTTCACCTGGCCTCGGTAACTGTTGTTCCCGCGCCCCGCACTGATGCCCTTGGAGACGATCGTGCTCCGGGTGTTCTTCCCGATGTGGATCATCTTGGTGCCGGTGTCGGCCTGTTGCCGCCCGTTCACCACCGCCACCGAGTAGAACTCGCCCACCGAGTCATCGCCCTGGAGGATCACGCTGGGATACTTCCAGGTGATGGCCGAGCCAGTCTCCACCTGGGTCCAGGAGATCTTGGCTCCCCGAGAAGCCTTGCCGCGCTTGGTAACGAAATTGTAGATCCCGCCCTTGCCGTTCTCATCCCCTGCGTACCAGTTCTGGACCGTGGAATACTTTATCGTCGCGCCTTCCAGGGCCACCAGCTCCACCACCGCGGCGTGGAGTTGATTCTCGTCCCGCTTGGGGGCGGTGCAGCCCTCGAGGTAACTGACATACGCCCCCTCGTCCGCCACGATGAGGGTTCGCTCGAACTGCCCGGTGTTCTGGGCGTTCATCCGGAAGTAGGTCGAGAGGTCCATGGGGCAGCGGACCCCCTTCGGGACGTACACGAAGGAGCCGTCGCTGAACACCGCGGCGTTGAGCGCGGCGAAGAAGTTGTCGCTGGCCGGCACCACCGAACCAAGGTACTTCCGCACCAGATCCGGGTGCTCCCGGACCGCCTCGGAAAAGGAACAGAAGATGATCCCCATCTCGCCCAGCTGCTTCTTGTACGAAGTGCCCACCGAGACCGAGTCGAAGATCGCGTCGACCGCGACACCGACGAGGAGCTTCTGCTCGGTCAGGGGGATGCCCAGCTTCGCGTAGGTCTCCAGCAGCTTCGGATCGGCCTCGGCCAGGCTGCCCAAGGGCTTCTGGGTCCTCGGCGCAGAGTAGTAGATCAGGTCCTGGTAGTCGATGGCGGGGTAGCGGACGTTGGACCAGTGCGGCTCGGTCATCTTGAGCCAGCCTCGGAACGCCTTGAGCCGCCAATCCAGAAGGAACTCCGGCTCCCGCTTCTTGGTGGAGATGAGGCGGACGATTTCCTCGTTCAGCCCCTTGGGTACCGAGTCGGCTTCGATGTCGGTGACGAAGCCGTACTTGTACTCTCGGTTGACCAGCGATTCCACCGGTCCGCTCATCATTCCCTTCCCCCGGGACCCTGGGCTTGGCCGGGAGGCCGAGCCTAGAGGTGCCGATCCACGCGAATCCTAAGTGAAACAGTCGGGATTGTCAAACAGTCCCAACAACTAACAAATCAACGAGTTACGGTGTAAGTCAACCCCATGCTCCGATTTCTAAGGCGTGCGCTCCGCATGAGCTCAGGCAGGGGCTCCCGACTCCTCGGGGCCGCGGCCAACCAGACCGCGCACCTGGGGCGCGAGGGGAGTACACGCGTCCCGATGTCCGGCTCTTGAGAGTTGATAGTAGTAGATATCGCAACTTCCCTTGTAAGTCATTACATTGCACGGCACAAAGCCGAGGTCTTGAGTTCTGCACTCCGGAGCGAAAGATTTCGTCCATGACCATCCACCGCATCCGGCTCCTCGGCGACCCCGTTCTGCGGGCCCGCTGCGAGACCATTACCCGGCCGCGCTCGACCGCCGTCCGGGTGATCGCGGATGATCTACGGGAGACCCTCCGGGACTGGCAATCCCGCTTCGGGAGCGGGCGGGCAATTGCCGCCCCGCAGATTGGCGCTCCGGTCCGGATCGTCCACGTCGAGATGGATCAACCGTGGACCTTGGTCAACCCCGAAATCATGGACATCGGCACCGAGGACTTCACGGTCTGGGATGACTGCTTCTCCTTCCCCAACCTCATGATCCGGGTCCAGCGGGCCCATCGTATCCGGATCCGCTATGAGGATCTCAAGGGCGAGACCCAGGAGCTCGAGCTCGAACACGACCGGGCCGAGCTGCTCCAACACGAGATCGACCACCTCGACGGCGTATTGGCGGTCGACCGCGCCTACGGCGCCGATCCGTTTTGTCTCCGCGAGGAATGGAACCGCCTCTACACTGCCTCCGACCGATACGGCGAACCCGAGCCTCGGAGCGAGCAGGTTCCCACCCCGCTTTCCGCGCTGCTCTAGCTAGACTGAGAGCCCCATGGGCCAAATGATCCAGTTCCCGGCAAACGGACATACCACGTCCGGCTATCTGGCTGTGCCGGAGGCGGGCAAGGGACCCGCGCTCGTCGTGATCCAGGAGTGGTGGGGCCTGGTGGACCACATCAAGGACCTCTGCGATCGCTTCGCCCGCGAGGGCTTCGTTTCCCTGGCGCCCGACCTGTATCACGGCACCGCGACGAAGAGCCCGGATGAAGCCGGCAAACTCTTCATGGCGCTCAACATCACCAAGACCGGCGCCGACCTCCGCGGCGCCTGCGAGGCGCTGCTGGCTCGCGACGAGGTCTCCTCGAAGCGAGTGGGGGTGTTGGGTTTCTGCATGGGCGGGCAGCTCGCACTCTACGCGGGCACCGAATTTCCCGATCGGATCGGGGCGGTCGTGGACTTCTACGGCATCCATCCCAACGTGCGGATCGACCCCGCACGGTTGAAGGTCCCGGTGCAGGCGCACTTCGCCCGCCGCGACAACTCGGTCAAGGAAGCCGATGCCCGCGCGCTGGTCGAGAAGATCCAGGCCGCTGGCGGCACCATCGAGGCGCACTTCTACGACGCGGACCACGCCTTCTTCAACGACACCCGCCCCACCGTCTACGATAAAGCGTGCGCGCGCGCGGCCTGGGCGCGGAGCCTTGAGTTCCTGCACCGGCATATCACTTAGAACCAGCGTCCCAGCCGGATAAATGCCGCGCGCCTCCCGTTGGAGGCGAAACCGTACTCCAGCGTGATCGGTCCGATCGGCGTCTCGGCGCCAGCCCCCATCCGGATTCCCGCGAGCCAGTTCTCCCGATCGAAGAGGCCGCCTCCGGTCGCCACGCGTCCCGCGCTGAGGAGCATCTGGAGCGCGATCGGCCCACGCAGTTGCCATGCGCTCTGCAGCTGGAAGGTGACTTCCCGATCACCCCGCCGTTCGCCGACCTGAAGTCCGGGAAAGCCGTCTACGCCGCCGAACTCGAACGTCGTCTGCACCGGTAACCGCTCCCCCATGCCCAGGCGCGCTGCCGGCTCGAGACTGAGCGCTCCGTGGTGAAGCTGGGTCCCCATCTCAACCCGGGCGAGTCGGTAGTCGCCCATGGCCGTGACCTCGCCGCTAGCGCGCACCCGATGCCCCGGTTCGGTCCGCGCCGTGACGACGAGGCCGGCGGTAGAGCGATCCTCGTCCTCCGGCGTGCGCCAGAAGACCACGCTGCCTCCCGCGCGGACCCGCCAGTTGCCGAGCCTCGCCCATTCGCCGCCGGCGAACCCCCGTGCTTCCCGGGTGGGGAGCTTGTCGAAGTCGCGTCCGTCCGCGGTGAACTGGCGCACCCCCTCCGAGACGATCTGGGCCGAGGCCAGGGGCATGAGGCTCATGCGGCCCACCCCGAAATGCCGGAGCAGCGTGGCGGTCAGGTCGCTCCGGAAGCGGCCCAATGTCATCACCGCGCTCGCCTCGAATCCGCGCAACGAGAACCGGTCGAGCCCGCCGAGCCAGAGCCTCCCGCCCAGGTCGTGATCGTAGGCGAGGCCGATGCCAGCGACTCGGTGGGCGGCAGGGATGCCCTGGGCGTGGAACGCGATGGTATCCCCTGTGCCGCTCGGGCCCAACCACAATTCACGGAAGGCCTCGATGTTCGGCGCTTCCGCCAGCTGCCGCTCCAGGCCGGTCGGATCGATGTGCTGCCCCCGGGTGAGCCCGAGGACGCGGCCCATCGTCTCGCCATCCCGGGCGGTGCCATTGATCACCTCCCAGCTGGCGAGATGGGTAGGCAGCGGTACCGGCGGGGGGGGTGATCGCCGTGACGGGCAGAGGGCCCGGGGAAGAATCGTGTCGGCGGCCGCCCGGCCGTTGGCGATAAGCCGGTCGCGCCGGTCAGCCTGGAAATCGAGATTGGCGAAGCCGCGAACGTCAGGCCGAATGTAGACGTCCTCGGGCCCGAGGGAATCGAGCGGCTGGGTGAAGAGGAAATCGGCCAGCCGTCCGGCCACTGCGGCGGGAGACGAGAGATCCAGGCTGTCGAGGGAAGGTTCGCTCTTCAGGTCGACCACGATGACCCGCGCCGCGCCGGCCCCACGCGCGGCAGCGACCGGGACATTGGCCGAGATGCCGCCGTCGGTGAAAAACCGGGTGCCGATGCGCTCCGGTGTGAAGACCAGCGGGATCGCGATGCTGGCCCGAACCGCCTGCGCAAGGTCGCCGGCGGCGAGAACGACGGCTTCCCGGGTCCTCAGATCGGTTGCCACCGCGCGAAAGGGAATCGGCAGGCGGTCGAAATCGCCGCGGGCCATCAGGTTGGCGCGGAAGAGGAGGCGGTTGAGCAAGGCGTTGGTGCGGAGCTCCTGGATCCCGCCCGAGGCCAGAGTGAAGCCGCTGCGACCCTGTTCCCAGAGAATGAGCGGAGGCAGGCCGCCCCACTCGTGCGGCGCCCGGTTGCTGCCCGTGGTGGCGATCTCGACAAGCGGGACCGCGCGGGTGAGCGAATCGATCTGCCGGGCGGAGAGACCGCTGGCATACAACGCCCCGACAATCGAGCCGACGCTGGTCCCGACGACGAGGTCGGGACGGATTCCCAGGCTGTCGAGCGCCTGAAGCACGCCGACGTGCGCGAACCCCTTAGCGCCACCTCCGGCCAGCACCAGCGCCAGGCGGCCGGGCGCGCATTGCTGGGCATGGAGGGGCACCGCTACGAGCGTGGCGCCGAGCAGGAAACCGAACCGGATCCGCATGCGCAAAACCTAACCCCGGCTCCCCTTGCGGACCGGGGTCGGGCTCCTTAATTCTGTCCCGAGTGCGGCGCTCAGCGAATCGGTTGCCGCCAACCGCTCAATCAGGGAGACGCGCAGTCATGGGGTATGTGATCACCGAACCGTGCATCGGCGTGAAGGACAAGGCCTGTGTGGACGTCTGTCCCGTCGATTGCATCTATGAGGGCGAGGACCAGCTTTACATTCACCCCGACGAGTGCATCGATTGCGGGGCCTGTGAGCCGGAGTGCCCGGTCACGGCGATCTTTCCGGAAGAGGACGTCCCTCCAAACCTCGAGAGCTTCATCGAAAAAAACCGCGAGATCTTCAACTCCGACACGCCGCCGGGGAGGCCGAAGAAGTAGGGAGGGACGACCCACGAGGTCGGTCACTCGACCGACCCCGGGGCCGCAGGGATGGAGGTACTGCATGAGGCTTGGCGGTGACCCGATTTAGAACACCGGAGCGGCCCGCCATTCTAATAGACGCCCGGGACCCGCAAATCGTTTCATCCGAGCGACTGGAGGAATTTCAGTATCGCCCGGGAGGTCGGGACCGGCTGCTCGATACAGCAGAGGTGCCCGGCGCCGGGGATCTCCATGAGCCGGGCGCCCGGAATCGCGGCCGCCATTCCCTGGGCAATCGCCGGCGGAGTGATCATGTCTTCCGCGCCGACCAGGACCAGGGTCGGTACCCCGGTGAGGGTCTCGAGAAGTGGAGTGCTGTCGGGCCGCTCGCGCATCGCCGAGAGCGCGCCCACGATCCCCGACACGGGGGTGCGCAGGATTGTCGTCCGCACTCGTTCGATGAGCTCGGGTGATACCTGCGGGGTGAAGAAGCGGGGCAGCATCGCCTCCGCGGCCGCGATGGCACCCTGCTCCCGCACCCGCCCGATCAGGACGTCGCGGGCCCGGCGGCCCTCGGCACTGTCGGCCTCCGCGCGGGTGTCCAGCAGGATCAGGCCTCGCACCCGCTCCCGCCAGCGCCGCAGGAATTCAAAGGCGACATAGCCGCCGAGGGACAGCCCGCAGAGCACCACCTGACTTTCGCCCAGCGCATCCAGCATCGCCACCAGGTCTTCCGCGTAGGTGCTCATCGAGTACCCGAGGTCGGGCGCGTCCGACTGACCCATCCCGCGGAGATCCGGGGCGATCCTCCGGTAGCCAGTGAGGGTGTCCAGCTGGTGCTGCCAGATGGTGCGATCGAGGGGGAATCCGTGGACGAAGAGGATCGCGGGACCGGTCCCCCGGAGCTCGACCGCGAGGCTCACGCCATTGACCGTCAGCCGGTCGGCCGGCTCGCTGCTGGGGCGGGCCTGGAAGTACTCACCGACCTCCTCGGGCACCGGGACCGGGCGGCCTCCGCGGTCGATGCAGACAAAGACGAATTCGGCCGTCGCCACCAGAGTGCCGTCGGTCGCGCGCCGGGCGGTCTGCTTCATGGTGAAGCTGGTCCGGCCGTGGTGAACCAGCGCCTGGTGGACCCGCAGGATGTCTCCGGGGAACGCCGGAGCGTGATAGTCGATGACCGTTTTTCGCACCGCGGGCCAGGTGTCGTGCCGGACAAACACGTCCATCCCGGGCCCGCGTGACAGCACGTCCCAGCGGGCCCGCTCGAAAACCCGCAGGAACGACGCCTGGTTCAGATGTCCGAAGGCATCACAATCGTCAGGGTAGACGACTTGCTCGACGTCGGCAAGATTCATCAGAGCTCTCCGGAAGTGTCCCAAAGGTACGCCGGGTCGCGGCCGACTCGCTACTATTCCTTTCGTGTTCGCCGACGCTCCGCCCCGCCTCATTGAGGATCCCGCCGAGTTCACCGCATTGCTCGGACAACTGCGCGGTGAGCCGCTCATCGCCGCGGACACCGAGGCGGCCAGTTTTCACCGCCATCGCGACCGGGTCTACCTGCTGCAGCTCTCCACCCGCACCGAGACCCACCTCGTCGATCCCCTTTCGGTCGCCGGGCTTCCGGGATTCGGTGAGCTGCTCGCCGA
>JBGPVQ010000112.1:0-8100 GCA_041491785.1 Gemmatimonadota bacterium
CGATGTCCTGGTGGCAGGGCTCAAGCAGGCGACGCCCAACTATGTGGCGAAGCGCGGCCGCGATTCGGTGGCGGTGGACTACTTCGGCCTCCCGATGTATCTGCGGGTCGACGGTTCCGGCCGGGTCCTCGGGCTCAACGGTGCCCGCAGCACCGAGAAGTTCCTGATCGATCGGGTGGCGGCGCTCGACCTCGATCGCCTGGCGGGGACATTCATTGCCCGGGAGCGGGCTGGCCAGGTGGCCGGTGCGCTCTCCACCAGAGACACCGCGCGCGTCACGGTCGGCGCGGTGTCGGTCTGGGTGGATTACGGCCGGCCGATGAAGCGCGGCCGGGTGCTTCTGGGGGGAATCGTGCCCTGGAACGAGGTCTGGCGCACCGGGGCGAACGCCGCGACGCAGCTCAGCACCAGCGCCGACCTCAAGGTGGGCGACACCGTGATTCCCGCGGGGATCTACACCCTCTGGACGGTGCCGACGCCGGAGGGGACCACCTTGATCGTCAACTCCCGGGTGGGGCAGTGGGGCACTGAGTACGAGGCTTCGAAGGACAAGGACTTCGCGCGCTTTGCCCTGCGGACCGAGTCGCTGGCCGAGCCGGTGGAACGCTTTACGATCTCACTGCTGCCGGTGGGGAACGGGGGCGAGATTCGCTTCGATTGGGACCGCACCCGATGGGTGCTGCCGTTCACCGTGAAGTGATCGGGGCCGGCGTGCCGCAGCGGTCGAGCGCCCGCTCGAGGTGGATCTCGACCAGGTCGAAATGGACCGTTCGGGTGCGCTGGATCCACCACTCGGCGCACCCCAGCGCGCCGGCCGCGGCGAGCAGGGCGGCCTCGTCCCGGGCCAGCAGGTGGCAGGTGCGGCGGCCGCGCGATTTCCAGATGTTCTCGTGGACCGCGATTCCTCCAGCCGCGGCCCACCCGCGTGCCGCGCGTACTTCGCGGCTGCCGAAGTAGCGCCACCCCCTCATCGATTGACCGCCTTGAGCCGCCGAATGGCTTCCCTCGCCGCTCGGCCCGCCTCGGTGCCCCCGAAGCGGTCCGCGAAGCGAGCCAATTCCGCCAGTTCGCGGCCGGTCTGTCGGGTGGCCCGGTACAGGTCGATCAAGGCGTTTCCGATTGCGAATTCTTGCGCGAGTGTTGGGCCGAGATGCCGGGCCTCGAGCATCAGGCGCTCCGCCCCGACGGGGTCCTCGAGGTGATCACGGTGGAGTGCGGCGAGCGCGAGGCGTGCGTCGAGGTCGCCCGGCTGAGCGGCGACGTGGGCCCGGTAGCTCTCCTCGGCTTCGGCGTATCTGCCTCGGGCGACGAGCGACTCCTGGTAGGAAAAGCTCGCGGCGCGCTTGATATTGCCCGCGGCGGTCAGCCCGTGGACCAGTGATCGCCTGGCCAGTCCGGCCGCCATCCAGGTGAGCGCGGTGAGCGCCGCGCCGGCGAGCGGTCCTACGAGAGCGACGCCGACCAACCCGGCGACCCCGACCTGATGGCGTTGGAAGAGAAGAAAGGCGACGGCCGCGGCGATCACCGAGCAGGCGCCCACGAGAAGCACGCCGAGGCGCAGGAGGAGCCCTCGCTCCCCCGCGTGCGCCAGCCACCTACTCATCGCCCTGGACCCTGCCACGCAGCCGCTTCACCGCGGCGCGCTGCCGCTTGGCCTCGAGGCGGCGCTTTTTTTCCACCTTGGGGATCCGGGTCGGCCGGCGGATCTTCCGGGGGCGGAGGGCCTGCGCCAGGAGCGCGGTGAACCGTTCCGTCACGGCCTCGCGGTTGCGCAGCTGGCTCCGACTCCCCGCCTCGACCAAGCGGAGCCACCCTTCGGCATCGAGGCGGCGCCCCAGGCGCTCCCGCAGAACCGCGCGCTGTGCTTCGGTCGGTGCCGTGCTGTCGGAGAGACTCCACCAGAGCTCGACCCGGGTCGAAGAAGTGTTGACATGCTGGCCGCAGGGGCCGCCGGCGCGGGTAGCGCGGTAGCTCACCTCCACGCGGGGAATCCGGAGTGATTGTCCGGCGGACAGCCAGGCATCGTCGGGCATCCCCTAAGCTAAATCGCCTACCGTTGCTCCGCGACGGCGTTACGTTTCCCCGATGCGCCTCTTCATCGCCGTGCCGCTCCCGCCTCCCGCTCAAGTAGAGGTTGGCGAGCTCATCCGGAGGCTTCGGGCCCTGGACTGGCCGGTGCGCTGGGTGAGCGATGACGGACTCCACCTCACACTCAAGTTTTTTGGAGAGGTGACCTCCGACCGGGTCGACTCCATCGAGGAGATGGTCCAGTTCGCCACCGAGGGGATGCGGCCGATTGAGATGGTCACCAAGGGCGGCGGGGCGTCTCCCTCCCTGCAGCATCCGCGGGTGCTGCGGCTCGAGATGGAGGCGGGGCCCGACCTGGAGCTCCTGCAGGACCGGCTCGAGCGGGGTGGCGACCAGATCGGCTATGCGCCCGAGGGACGGCCGTTTCGCCCCCACATCACGCTGGGGCGGATGCGGGAGGGGCATCGCCTCCCCGCCGGCGCCATCGCCGAGCTGGAAAGCATCCCCGCCGGAGTGCCGTTCCTGGTCGATCGGGTGGTCCTGTTCGAGAGCCGCCTCACTCCGGCCGGCCCGGCGTACAGCGTGCGATTGGAGCGACAGCTCACGGAATGAAGGGATGTCTCACGCTTCCGTTTCGCCTCGCGTTGCTGGCGCTCCTCGTTCTGGGTGCGTACGCCGCATGGTCCTACCGAACCGAAATCCGCCGCAAGGTGCACGAGTGGACCGCCGAATCGGGGCCGCCCGCGCCGACCGGCCGCCCCGATCCGGGGGGGGCCGCCGCGGCCCGGCGGAAGCTGGAGTCGTTGCGGACCGGAGGGCGGGACTCCGTGGTGCTCACCCCGGCCGACGTGGCGAGCTTGCTCGCTGCTACCGCCGAGGCGCTGGTAGCCGGCGCGGTCGACTCGCTGGAGGTCCGGCTCGATGAGGACGACGTGGAGGTGCGTGGGGTCGTGGACACCCGGCGCGTGCCGCTGTCGCTCGGCCCGATCGCCGGAGTGGTGCGCGACCGCGAGCCGATCGCGCTGGACGGGCGGCTGTTGTTCCGGCGGACCGGGCTCCTCGAGTGGCAGGTGGAGCGGGTCCGGGTCCGCGGGATTCCGTTGCCGAAGGACGTCGTGGATGGGCTCCTCCGCCGATTCGCGGGGCGGGCGGAGGGCGGTGTGATCGGGGTCCCGGTTTCTGCCGACATCACCGGGCTCCGGGTGACCCGGGGTGGGGTGACCCTCTACGGCCGCGCGGCGGCGCGGGCGGTGCGATGAGCAACCGGGTGCTGGTCATCGACGACGAGGGCGGAGTGCGCGACGCGCTCCGCCAGGTGCTCGAGTACGAGGGATGGCAGGTCAAGACCGCCGCCTCGGGGGGTGAAGGGATCACCGTCTACCCCGAATTCCGACCCCACGTCGTGTTGCTCGACGTGAAAATGGCGGGGCTCGACGGGCTGGAGACGCTGAGCCGGCTGCGTGACCTCGAGCCCCCCGCGACCGTGGTCATGATCTCGGGTCACGGGACCATTTCGACAGCGGTGCAGGCGACCCAGCGGGGCGCCTTCGATTTCATCGAGAAACCCCTCGATACCGACCGGCTCCTGGTAACGCTACGCAACGCATTGCAGCAATCGGCCCTCGCCGGCGAGAATCGCGAGCTCCGCCGGGTGGTGGACACCCGCTACCCGATGGTGGGAACCAGCCCCGCGCTGGAGGAGGTTCGGGCATTGATCGGCCGGGTGGGCCCCACCAACGCCCGGGTGCTGATCCGGGGGGAGAACGGCAGCGGCAAGGAGCTGGTGGCGCGGGCGCTGCACGAATCGTCCCCCCGGCGGGAACGGGCTTTCATCGAGGTGAATTGCGCCGCGATCCCGACCGAGCTGATCGAGAGTGAGCTGTTCGGCCACATGAAGGGCAGCTTCACCGGCGCCTTCACCGACCGGGCCGGCAAGTTCGAGCTGGCCGACGGCGGGACCCTCTTTCTCGACGAGATCGGCGACATGTCGCTCTCCGCCCAGGCCAAGATGCTTCGGGTGCTGCAGGAGGGCGTGGTGACCCGGATCGGGGCGCCCAAGTCGGTGCAGGTCGATGTGCGGGTGCTTGCCGCGACCAACAAATTCCTGGACGACGAGATCGCCGGCGGCCGGTTCCGGGAGGATCTTTACCACCGGATCAACGTCATCCCCATCGAGGTTCCGCCGCTCCGGGAGCGGCTCGAGGACGTGCCGGCGCTGGTCGAGCACTTCGTGGCCACTCTGAGCGTCGGCGCGGGCGTGGCACCCCGGACCTTCACGCCGGAGGCGGTCCGGGCCCTGCAGCGGCGCACCTGGCCCGGCAACGTGCGCGAGCTGCGCAATGCGGTCGAGCGGCTGCTGATCCTCGCGGTCGGCAAGCAGATCACCGCCGCGGATGTGGAGCGCCTGCTTCCCTCACCCGAGGGCAACGGGGGGGTCGACCTGTCCCCCGAGGTGGGGCGCGCGCCCACGTTCGAGACTTTCAAGCAGGACGCCGAGCGCGCGTTCCTGCTCTCCAAGCTGCGGGAGCACGCCTGGAACGTCGCGGAGACCGCGCGCGCGCTGGACATGCCGCGCTCGAACCTGTATAAGAAGATCGAGAAGTATCGGCTTACCCGCGAGGAAACGTGACCGGCCCACCGCGCGACTGGGACAAGGAGCTGGCGGAGATCGACAAGATCATCGCCAAGCAACCCGCGGTGGCGCCGGGGAAGCCGGCTCCGGCCGCCGGCGCCGCGGCGCTCCCGGCGGCGGCCTCCGCTCGGGCCGCAGCCGCGCCGGCACCGCGCGGCGGTCGGGTGGTCCTGACCACGTGGGTACGGGTGGGCCTCGGCGTGGCGGTGGCGGTCGGCGTGGCGCAGTGGCCCTACGCCCACGCCTGCGGCCTGGCACTCTACGGGTACGTCGCGGCGGCGGGGGGCGTGGTGCTGGCCGGGCTCTGGGGCGCCGTCACCAGCTGGAGCCGGCGGATGGGCTTGGCCCACAGCATCTCGCTGTTGGTCGCGCTCTGGGGCGGCTTGCTGGTCGGACAGGCGGTGCTCGAGCGCACCCAGTACGTGCGGCACCCCGCGGTGTGGACCTGTCCCTGAATCGATCGCCCATGGCAAAGACCTTCAAGAATTTCATCGCCGGCCGGTGGACCGCCCCTTCGACCGGCCGATATCTGGCCAATCGGAATCCGGCACACACCGGCGACCTGATCGGACGATTTCCCGATTCGGGCCGTTCCGATGTGAGCGCCGCCGTTCGCTCGGCGACCGAGGGATTCCGGACCTGGTCTCGAGTGCCCGCGCCGGCCCGGGGCGACGTGCTCCGCCGGGTGGGTGACCTCCTCACCGCGCGGAAGGAAGCGATCGCCGCCGCGATGACCCGCGAGATGGGAAAGGTCCTGGCGGAATCCCGGGGCGACGTGCAGGAGGGAATCGACACCGCCTACTACGCGGCCAGTGAGGGGCGTCGGCTCTTCGGGCACACGGTGCCCAGCGAACTTCGCAGTAAGTGGGCCATGAGCTATCGGCGGCCCATCGGGGTGGTGGGCCTGATTACCCCGTTCAATTTTCCGATGGCGATTCCCACCTGGAAAATGTTCCCCGCACTGGTGTGCGGAAACTCCGTGGTCATCAAGCCGTCCGAGGACGTGCCCCATACCGTCCACTTACTGGTGGAAATCCTCCTCGAGGCGGGGCTTCCGCCCGACGTAATCCAGCTGGTGCACGGCCGGGGGGAGCGGGCCGGCAAGGCGCTGGTCGAGCATCCCGCCGTGCCGGTGGTTTCCTTCACCGGCTCGACCGCCACCGGCTCCTTCATCGGCGAGACCTGCGGCCGGATGCATAAGCGGCTCTCGCTCGAAATGGGCGGCAAGAACGCCATGATCGTGATGGACGACGCCGATCTCGAGCTCGCGCTGGACGGTGTCCTCTGGGGAGCCTTCGGCACCACCGGGCAGCGCTGCACCGCCACCAGCCGCCTCCTGCTCCACCGGAAGATTCACGACCGGTTCCTCCAGCGCCTTGCCGAGGCGGCCGAAAAGCTGGTGCTGGGCGACGGCCGAAAGCCGGCCACCGACGTGGGCCCGCTGGTTCACGCGGCGGCGCGGGAAAAGGTCGAACGCTATGTGGAGATCGGGAAGATCGAAGACGGACTCGAGCTGGTGACCGGCGGCCGGCGGCCGCGCGGCGCGGCGCTGCAGCGCGGATTCTTTTACCGGCCCACGATCTTCGCCGGCGCGCGCTCGGGGAGCCGGCTGGCCCAGGAGGAAATCTTCGGGCCGGTGCTCACCGTCATCCGCTTCGGCAGCTTCGAGGAGGCGGTCAAGGTCAATAACGGAGTCAAGTACGGGCTTTCCAGCTCGCTGTATACCCGGGACACCAACCTCGCCTTCCGCGCGATGGCGGAGCTCGACAACGGCATCACCTATGTGAACGCGCCCACCATCGGCGCGGAGGCGCACCTGCCCTTCGGCGGGGTGAAGCAGACCGGCAACGGCCACCGCGAGGGCGGTTGGGAGGTCTACGAGTTCTATTCCGAGACCAAAGTGTGCTACGTTGACTACTCGGGCGCGCTGCAGCGGGCCCAGATCGACAACTACGACTAGCTGATTGCTGCCGCGTGCCTGGCGAGTTGCGCCCGCCGCCCCGCGCCGTGTAGCCTACAGGCGTCTACCAAGGCATTCCCGGATGAAGCCATTGCAGGTCGGCTCGTCGTCGAAAAGCGGCTCCGCGTCCTCGGACGAGGGATCGCTCGACCAGTATCTCAGGGAAATCAGCCGCTATCCGCTCATCGCTCAAGAGGAGGAAGTCACCCTCGCGCAGCGGATCAGGAAGGGGGACGAAGAGGCGCTGGACAAGCTGGTCCGCAGCAACCTCCGATTCGTGGTCTCAGTGGCCAAGAAGTACCAGAATCAGGGTGTTTCCCTTTCCGATCTGATCAACGAGGGCAACCTCGGCCTGATCCGGGCCGCCCACAAGTTCGATGAGACCAAGGGGATCAAGTTCATTTCCTACGCGGTCTGGTGGATTCGCCAGGCCATTCTCCAGGCGCTCGCCGAGCAGAGCCGGATCGTGCGGGTCCCGCTCAACCGCGCCGGCACCCTGCACCGCATCACTCGGCGCTCCTCGGCGCTGCTTCAGGAGCTCGGGCGGGAGCCCACCCCGGCGGAGATCGCCGAGGGGATGGATATCGACATGGAGGAGGTGCAGAAGACCCTCGCCATTTCCCAGAATCATCTCTCGCTGGATGCCCCGCTCACCCCGGGCGAGGACAACCGGCTGCTCGACTACCTCCCCGACAACCAAAATCCCGGCCCCGACGCCGAAACCTTCGAGCACGCCCTCAATAACTGCATCGAGGAGGTGCTGAAGGGGCTCAAGGAGCGGGAGGCCAAGATTCTCCGCCTCTACTTCGGCCTCGACAGCCCGGAGCCGATGACCCTCGAGGAAATCGGCGCGCTGCTCGGCATCACCCGTGAACGAGTGCGGCAAATCAAGGAAAAGGCGCTCTCCCGGCTCCGCCACGTGAGCCGCTCCAAGGCCCTCGAATCCTTCCTTTCCTGAGCATGGCAGGCACCTCCTCCTTCGACGTCTCGACCGGCGCGGATCTCCAAGAAGTCGACAACGCGGTGAACCAGGCGGTCAAGGAAATCGCCCAGCGCTACGACTTCAAAGGCAGCCACGTCACGATCGAATTCGACCGCGCCAAGGCGGTCATCAAGCTCGCCGCCGATGACGAATTCCGGATGAAGCAGGTGCTCGAGGTCGTGCAGGCCAAGTGCGCCAAACGCGGCGTTCCGCTCAAGAACATCAAGGTCGGAGACTTCATCCCGGGCGCGGGGACCTCGGTTCGCTGCGAAATCACTCTCACCCAGGGCATTCCCCAGGACACCGCCAAGAAGATTCAGAAGGCCATCAAGGAACACGGATTCAAGAAGGTTCAGGCCGGGATCCAGGGCGACGAGCTTCGGGTTACCAGCCCTTCCAAAGACGAGTTGCAGACGGTCATCGGGTTCCTCAAGTCCCAGGACTTTGGCATCGAGCTCAAGTTCGGCAACTACCGCGGGTGAGGTCGTGAGAGTTGCC